>JBGUQP010000539.1:0-11290 GCA_045131145.1 Lachnospiraceae bacterium
CTTATCAAGAGTCTCGGCTCCATCCATCTTGGGCATGCGCAGGTCCATAAGTATGATGTCGTATTCCTTGATATCTATCATTTCAAGTGCCTCAAATCCGCTTTCGACACTGTCGATATGTATAAGCGTAGGCTCAAGGAAGGTTTCAATGACTTTGATGTTAAAGGGTGTGTCATCGACAACCAGTATCTTGGCATCAGGTGCAACGAAACGCCTGACTGTCTGCTTTTCTTCGGATTGCGCCTTCTCCTTTAGCCTCTGTTCCTCCACTTCATCCTTATATTCCTTAATCGGCAGCCTTACGTAGAACGCGGTCCCGACGTTAATCCCGCTTTTACATTCAATACTTCCGCCGAGGACATCCACTAGTTCCTTTACGATCGCAAGTCCCAGTCCGCTTCCGCTTGTCTCCCTGTAAACATCCTGGACTCCCCTTTCAAACGGCTTAAAGATGTTGGCAAGGTACTCGGGTGCTATCCCCACACCGGTATCGGTTATCGTAAGCTTAAGCTCACCATCCCAGTCAACGTCTAACGTAACGCTCCCTGCTTTCGTATACTTAACGGCATTGCTGAGCAGGTTGTTGGTTATCTTCCTTATTACATCTTCGTCTCCCATAAGGAAGCCGGGCACCTTGGCGCTATGTTCATATACAAAGTCAAGTCCTTTCCTGTCGGCCTGCGGCTTCCACAACCTTTGTGTTTCCATAAACAGGCTCGAAATATCAAGCGGACGTTCTATAAGCTCGATCTTTCCGGCTTCGATCCTCGTTAAGTCAAGCATATCGTCTATAAGCGACAAGAGGATACGCCCCGAAACATTACTGTCATTGACCCATTCCCTTATCCTTGCCGAAGCTGTGTTATCAGCTATCATCTCATTCATTGCAAGGATCGTATTGATGGGCGTCCTTATATCATGGCTCATCTTTGCAAGGAAATCACTCTTCGCCCTGTTGGCTTCATCCGCAGCCTTTATCGCTTCATTAAGCTCTTTCTGCTTTTTTCTGTAAACGCGTATCTGTAAGTACATGGTAAGGGCAAGGCTTATGGATACCACTATCCCACTGCACCAGACATCAAGAAAAATTGATATTTCATCTTCAAGCGGAGTAACCATTTCGGGATAACCGAAAGCAATGCAGATAAGCCCCGTATACCATACAAGCTCCAAAAGCACAAATATCGGCATCGAGAACCCGTCAAGCATAAAGGCCGTAAATACCACCGCGAAAATAAAGAATGTCGGCATACCGCTGTGATACCCGCCGCCCGAGAAAAACAGGAACGTAAACAGTCCAATAAAAATGATAAGTATGGTAAGGATCATGGCCGGCTTGTATTTCCCGGTCTTTCTTGTGTACGAAAGAAGCGCAAAGGATATGAACATCCCGACCAGACATGCAAAGAAACCGAAAAACGAGGCCTCTACCAGGAGGTTGATAAAGGCTGTGATAATGCATATTATAACGCCGCAAACAGCCAGAATATTAAATATCCCGGCTCTCAGATCATCCCCCTGGGGAAATATTATATCTAAGTATTTAACTATTTTTTCTTTCTTTTCTTTATCCAAACCGACAACCTCCATATTTATTCTATTATGGTTCATCGGAAAATACTATATACTAAAAGTCTACTTTTACACATAAAGCTAAAAATCCGAAAAACATATGGGACACTTCTGTGACATCTGACCTGATATCATTGATCTAACAAAAGAAAACAACATCGCAAGCGGCACTGTGTCCCTTGACGGTTTCATGATATAATAATTAATAATAAATAAGGAGGTTGAAATGGATAAGATACATAAACTAGATGACAACAGGTTGGAAAAGGTTAACGGCGGCATTGCGGAGGCCGGTGATGGTGAAGAGGCCGGAAAGAATAAGGCTTCACAGATCATGCTCATTGCATGCAAGTTCTGCACAAAGCCGTTTGAAGCTGATGTGCAGAAGGACTCCGCTATATGCCCTCATTGCGGTAAGATCAATCAATTCTTTGGTTGATACAAGCTAACGCAGCACACAACCCCGCAATCTTGAAAGATTATATGGGATATGTTAATAATTCCAATGTGACGAAACCCTGAAAGGAGGTAAGGCTATGAACACAAAGAAGACGGAACTTACTCCGGAACAGCTCGAAGCGATCAACGGAGGTATTGTTGTAAGTGATCGTGAGAATAACAAGTATTATATGGTCAGACAGGATGGAAGTGTGATCGCACCCGCCCCTTCGGAAGAAAAAGCCCAGGAGTTTATAAAGCAATACAATTTGAGTCCTACCGTAATGACTCCGGAAGAATACGAGAAGCATTTCGGCCGCAAATTCGAATGGTAAATCATTTAACGGGGACGGGATACCGTCCCCGTTTCTTTATTTAAATTTGTTTTCACCCTAACATGTATTTATGTTATAATAAATAAGATGTTTATTAAACCAGACACGATGAAGGAGCAAACACATGAATAAGATCCATACTGACAAGGCACCGGCGGCGGTAGGTCCGTATTCTCAGGCAGTTGTACTTAACGGAGTTTTATATACATCGGGTCAGATAGCACTTGATCCTTCTACCGGAGAACTTGTTGGGAAAACAATAGAGGAACAGGCTGAGCAGGTCATGAAAAATCTGATGTCAATTCTTGAGGCTGCAGGCACAAGACCCGAGAATGTAGTTAAGACACTCTGTTTTCTTACGGACATCAACGATTTTGCCGCTTTTAACGAAGTATACGCCAGGTATTTTACCGAAAAGCCGGCAAGATCATGCGTAGGCGTTCAGTCTCTGCCAAAGGGCGCAATCTGTGAAGTAGAGGTTATCGCTGCTGTTTAATGTTTCTGAAACGGGTGTAAAGAATGACTTTAAGGGATTTATTTAAGGACTCTGTTATTGTTACCGAACTGCATATGGATGACGGCAAGATAATATATCTTCACAGGATACCTTTAAAAAGGGTTGCGGCAATGACCGGTAATGTTTTCGTGAAGGATATCTTTAACCATGATCTGGTTGTTAATATTGCCAAGCTCAAAACAGCCCATGAAAAGATCGGGCTGTTTATGGGCGATGAGAATAAGCTGCTGCTGTTTGATGAGGATGCCTTCGATGTTCTGTCGGAGGAATTGATAGATCATGAAATATATGTCAATTCGGAAATCGACAACAACAGCTGTCGGATCCGTGTTGGTAATTATCTGCTGATCAGTTCCAATGTTTCCATGAAACAGGAAGTCTTCTCGAAAACACTTCCCCTGAACAGAAAGATCCTGCAGGCTCAGAAAAAGCCGCCCGAAGCACAGAAATAATGGTCATAGTACTTATCAATCCATATCGTAATACGTAACAAATGTACCATGTACATTTTTACTGTCATATGTACATTTATCAGCCCTCTTATAGAGTTCATCAAATGCAAAGCCGTCTTCCGGCTTATAGAAGGCTACACCGACACTTATTTCAACAGGCACATCTTCTATACCTTCGATCCTGATATCACGGACACATTCAAGAAAGCGGTCGATAATGATGCCGCCCCCGCCTTCCCTGCTGTATACCAATGGGGTAAACACTGCAAACTCGTCTCCGCCAAGACGCATTACTATATCATTTTCCCTGAATGCCCGCTTCATACACTTTGCGATGGCAATAAGCACCTGATCTCCGACATCATGTCCGTAATTATCATTAAAAGACTTAAACTTATCAACATCAAATAGGATAAACATGCCTCCATCGCCCTCTAAAATGAGCTTACGGATCCTGTTCTCACCATATCCGCGGTTGTTGATACCGGTAAGGCTGTCAGTCTCTGAAAGATACTGAAGCCTGTCCCTGCGCCGCTTCTCTTCATCTATATACTCGATCATCCATATAAGGCTTATTATCTTTCCATCAGGTTCCCTTTCTACCACAATAAACCGTCCGCGGCACCAGGTATTGGTATGGTTCATGAATTCTATTGTCAGGGTATCCGTTGATTTCATTCTTTCATTTATGGTATCCATATCGATGAACTCATATACATCTGCTCTTGAACGTTCATCAACAAGTGTATCTACCAGGTTCCTGAGTGTTCTCCCGGCATCCTCGCGCTTACCTGCCATCTCCGTACGCAGGTCGTCCGATGTGCAGCTTATCTCCTCAAAAGTATCCTCCTTAAGGTTTATCTTGTACATACCGACATAGATACCGGCCACCGATTCAAGATTAGCCGTAAGGTTTTCCGATTTCATCCTTCTGAAAGTCATCATTGTAAGAACTGCAAATATGATCAATGTACCGATAATACCGACCAGAAGGCTTCCGCGGAACGCATTAAAGACCCTGTTGTATGTCTGCTGTCTGCTCGTCTGTGACAGGACATACCAACCCCCGCCGATAGACCTGCTGAATATCACATCATCCTTACCGTCATAGTGAACTTCGAACCTCTCCTGTTCGGCCGAAAGTGCCTTGATCGCTATGCTTATGGCAGGCTCCTTCTTCTCATTAAAATAGTTCTTTCCCACCTCACCCTCATCGGTGTGTGCAATAACCGTACCATCCTCATCCATAAGGATGACCTTCCCGTAATCACCGTTCTTTCTACGCAGATCATCTGTGATATCACCTATCTCATTCATTTTAAAGTCAACCGCGATCACACTCTCACCGTCAGATAAGGCCCTGCATATGGTCATAATGGTATCACCGGTCATCTCATCCACATAAGGTGCTACATAATTAACTTCATCATCGGAAGTGACAGCATCAACGTACCATGGCCGCTCGGTCGGTATATAGTCATCGCCCGGAACCCAGCCTGAACCGTCAAGGAATTCACCGTTAATATAACCGTATATTCCCGTAGTTATCGAATCGGTCTCGGATGCAAACGCCTCGGATTCACGTTCAAAGAACTCCAGTATCTCGGCATTTGAAGCATCAGTCTTGAGCATATGCTCTACATTATAGGCAACATACTCCATGGTCTGAAGTCCTGTCTTTAAGTAATCCTCATATGCCACAGAATAACTCTTCACACGGACTTCACCGTCGTATTCGATGTTATCGGCACTGAGCCTGTAGACCATTCTGAAATTGAGCATTATAAGAATCGCCAGAAACAAAGGCAGGAGAAGAAACATCAGCACATGCTGTATGCGCAGGCTTTTTATAAACCTGTCAAAAGTGATATGATAACTGATTTTATTATTTTCCCTGTTTCCTATATCCATACACACTTATACCGTATCGAAACCTTCACGGCCCCTCACAATGTACATAATATGTTATTATATCATACGGTTTTACGGGTGACAAACCATATGCAAAACAAGGCAAAAACAAAAGAAGACCCGAAAAATCAGGTCTTCTTCAAATATTCTATGTTCTTGATCAGGCTATCTTGGACTTAGCAAGCTCAGCAAGCGTTGCAAATCCGTCAGCATCATTTACTGCCATCTCGGCAAGCATCTTCCTGTTGATGTCTACTTCAGCAAGCTTAAGGCCGTACATCATCTTGGAATATGAGATGCCGTTCATCCTTGCTGCCGCATTGATACGTGCGATCCACAGCTGTCTGAACTGACGCTTCCTCTCCTTACGTCCTGCGAATGATGAAGTAAGAGCCCTCATCACCGACTGCTTGGCTATACGATACTGCTTGGAACGAGCTCCCCTGTAACCCTTAGCCAGCTTAAGTACCCTGTTATGTTTCTTCTTGGCGTTTAATCCGCCCTTTATTCTTGCCATTTCCTAATCCTCCTAAATTCTTATTTCATCTTCGTCAAAAATCCAATCCCGGCTTAAAATGCTTCGCATTTTTTCTCTGTGCCTTGGATATTTCTTAAAGATATGGGCAGATCTTCTTCATGTTTGCTACATTTGTCTCGTCAGTAATGACTGCCTTCCTTAAGTTCCTCTTGTTCTTGGTTGTCTTCTTGGTCAGGATATGACGCCTGTAAGCCTTGTTCCTCTTAAGCTTTCCCGTTCCGGTAACCTTGAAACGCTTAGCTGCTGATCTGTTTGTCTTGATTTTTGGCATTGTTTCTTCCTCCTAAATTATTCTTTCTATTTTAACTGCGTGGCTTAACCGCGCTTCTCAGTTAAAAACATAGTCATTGTTCTGCCTTCGACCTTGGGTGCCTTCTCAACCACTGCGCAGTCCGAAAGGGCCTCGGCAAAATCATCCAAAATATACTTGCTGTTGTTCATGTGGGCCATCTCACGTCCCCTGAACCTAAGTGTAACCTTAACCCTGTCACCCTTCTGAAGGAACTTCCTTGCGGCATTGATCTTGGTATTAAGGTCGTTGGTGTCAATATTGGGGGACATGCGGATTTCCTTGATCTCCACAGTGTGCTGCTTCTTACGTGCTTCCTTCTCCTTACGGGTCTGCTCATACTTGAACTTACCGTAATCAACTATCCTGCATACCGGCGGCTTGGCTGTAGGTGCGATCTTTACCAGATCGAGGCCTGCATCATCCGCAAGCTGCTGAGCTTCCTTCGAAGACATGATCCCTAACTGCTCACCGTCTTCACCGATAACACGTACTTCCCTGTCACGAATCTGTTCGTTGATCATTAAATCGCTAATTGTCGTACCCTCCCTAGATAATTGTCTGTAAAATGAAAATGTAGCTGAATGACAAGCATCCACCTACACATTTAAACCACATAAAATCATATGAATATAATCTTTAGATTTAAACGCCCGGTAACACCTTTAAGTCCCGGGGTGAGGGGAAATCCCTGCTTGCCTGTGCTCTAAGCACTTGAATAAATTAACACATACATTGCTCCGTGTCAAGTCCGGATCGCATATTTTTATATTACTGATCGGATCCTATAGTATTTGAATTTATATACTCTGTCAATCCGGGGACAAATTTTGTTTTTCTTCCGAGGCCGCTCCTGAATATATACGAGGTTCCGTCATACTCATCATAATCAGGGAATGCCTCTTTAAGTACCTGTTCGGATCTCTCATCGCAGGGGATGATATAGTCTATTTTCACGCCATCCTCCCGTATTCCCACAGATGCATACATAAGATCAACCGATTTTGTTTCAGAAGCTTTGGACAGGGCAGACTTCATTCTCTTTGCCAATTCCCTGGAAGAATCCTCATCAAGTGAGTTTACCAATCCTATACCCACATAGACATCGGAAATTTCGTATTCCTTATAATCAGAAAACAGTATCTCCTCATCACTCATACCTTCATAAGACAGAGCTTTGGCACGCAGCTCCCGATAGAAGGCATTAACATCCTCTATCCCGGCAATACCTGCAAGATAATCGACTGCCTGTCTGTCTGTTTCCGTTACTGTGGTACCCGTAAGATTTGTCGTATCTGACAGTATGGCACCCAACAGTAATGTTGCCGTGGTTTTGTCCAGATCAACCCCACAGTTCATGTAATCCATCCAAACTATCGTGGCTGTTGCGCCTATGGGTTTTGCTTCATAAACGACCAGATGTCCTGTCGTAACACCTCCGATCCCATGATGGTCAAGAATACCGACAATATGCGCATCCTTCATACCCTCTGCAGCCTGAGTGTAATCACTGTGATCTACAAGAAAAATGTTTTTTCCTTCCGCATTCTCAAGGACAGCCGGTTCTTCCACGCCCGCTTCCTTAAGGATGTATGCGGTTTCCGTGTTCACGGTTCCGGTAACAGCGGGCTCTGCCTCATATCCAAGCAAAGTCAGCATTCTTGCATAAGCTATCGCACTGCATACCGTATCCGAATCCGGGCTTTTATGACCTATGACATATATGGGGCCCTCTTCAACTACTATATTTGCGAGGCTGTCCCGATTAAGCTTATAAAGCTGCTCGAGTCTATCCCGGTCCTGATCCTGATCCTGCTTTTGGGTGTCTTTAACATTTACATTTACATTACATGCCGATAAAAGTATAGCAAAAAGGAGCGTCGTTGCAATCAGCAATGTTTTTACGTTACGTTTTTCTGTGTACATATTATTCATATTACTGTAACTCCTTCTTTTCGATTTTGTTTTACCGTTATCTATCAAATCCAGATAATATTATTATAACATGGAAAGCGTAACTGCCATATAGTCTGTTTCAATCAGTATTTAACGAAAATCATAGTAAAATGTTAAGTACGGCCTTGAAAATGGAAACTTCTATGTTATAATACTGTTCAAATGGCAATGACGGAGACCGAATTCGTTAGAACCGTGCTACAGAGAGGAGCCGCTGCTGAGATGGCCCGTACGGATACGAAGGACACCACTCCCAAGCTGCATGTGAGAAAGGTTTATCCATAAGCATGACGTAAGCCCGGCGTCAACGGACATAAGAGTGAAAAATCAAGGTGGTACCGTGCGATGAGCACCCTTGGAGTTGCAGGGGTGTTTTTTATTTTTCCAAAAACACTCCAAAACAATCATTCACTTTACAAAGGAGTACAATTATGAAAATTCTCTACAACGACGGACATGTTGATGAATGTCCACAGGAAGAAGTAACTCACGTTCTTCGCCACTCGGCAGCCCATATCATGGCCCAGGCCATCCAGCGTCTGTACCCGGAGGCTGATTTTGCCTATGGCCCTGCAACCGACAGGGGCTTCTATTACGATGTTGACCTTGGCGAGGAAAAGCTTACTGATGAAGACCTTGCCGCTATCGAGGCTGAGATGAAGAAGATCGTTAAGGAAAACCTTCCTTTTAAGACCTTTACATTAAGCCGCGAGGATTCCATCAAATACCTTAAGGAACGCGGAGCGAAATATAAGGAGGAGCATATAGGTGATCTTGCTGAAGATGCGATCATTACCTTCTTCCAGCAGGGCGATTACGTTGATATGTGCGTAGGCCCTCACCTTACATACACCAAGAACCTTAAGGCATTTAAGATAACCGGCCAGTCCGGCGCTTACTGGAAGAACGATGCAAGCCGCAAGATGCTTACCCGTATAAACGGCGTTGCTTTCCAGACAAAGGAAGAACTTGAAGAATACGAAAAGCAGGTTGAAGAAGCCAAGGCCCGCGATCACCGTAAGATAGGTAAAGAGATGTCCCTCTTTATGTCAGACGATCTTATCGGTAAGGGACTTCCCATGTTCCTTCCCAAGGGCTATACCCTGTGGAGAGAGCTTGAGGATTATATAAGGGATAAGGAATTAAAGCTGGGTTATCAGCATGTTCTTACTCCCTGCGTAGGTACCGTTGCTCTCTACCAGACTTCAGGCCATTGGGACCATTACAAGGAGAATATGTTCCCGGCAATGGAGGTTGAAGGCGAGAACTTCGTACTCCGTCCCATGAACTGTCCTCATCATATGATGATCTATGCCAACAAGCCTCACAGCTATCGTGAGCTTCCCATAAGGATAGGCGAGATCGCACATGACTTCCGTTTCGAACCCTCAGGTTCGCTTAAGGGTATAGAGAGAGGACGTCACTTCTGCCAGAATGATGCCCACCTCTTCGTAACGCCTGCCCAGATCAAGGATGAGGTGAGCCGCGTCGTTGATCTTATCTTCGAAGTATATAAGGATTTCGGGATCACTGATTACAGGTGTGTGCTCTCACTTCGCGATCCTGCCGATACCAAAAAGTATCATCCGGACGACGAGATGTGGAATACTGCAGAGGATGCCCTCCGTCAGGTTCTTAACGATATAGGTATAGATTATACAGAGGAGATCGGTGAGGCAGCCTTCTACGGTCCCAAGCTTGATATAAATGTTAAGCCCGCTGTAGGTGTTGAGTATACTCTCTCGACCTGCCAGCTTGACTTCTGCTTACCTGCCAAGTTCGACCTTAAGTATATCGATTCCGACGGTTCCGAGAAGACACCCGTAGTTCTTCACCGTGCAATACTGGGATCACTCGACCGCTTCATGGCTTATATTATTGAGGAGACCAAGGGTAAGTTCCCCGTTTGGCTTGCTCCCCTTCAGGTCAAGGTCCTTCCCGTCAGCGAAAAGACCAATGATTATGCGGCCAAGGTCAATGAAGCACTTGAGAATAATGGGGTTCGTACCCTGCTTGATGACAGAAATGAGAAGATCGGTTACAAGATCCGTGAGGCTCAGCAGGTCGACCGCAGCCCTTATATGCTCATAATCGGCCAGAAGGAAGCCGATGAAGGCACAGTAAGCGTCAGAAGCCGTGATACAGGCGAGACCGAAGTCATGAGCCTGGATGCCTTTGTCGAGAAGGTAACTAAAGAGATACTGAATAAGGTTCATTGATAAACAAAAGTATAAATAAAAAAGGGAGCACCGGAGAAAATCATTTCCCCTGTGCTCCCTGATTTTTTAAACAAACTTATTTTACTTCTTGTTTAGATGAAGCAATTCGGCCAATGTAACCGCGAACTGAAGGAGCGGCTGAGTCTGAAGGATCACATGACCCGGACCTGTAACTACTGTGTTGAAGAGACCTTCGCCACCGAAGAGAACGTTACCGATGCCCTTGATCATAACGATATCGATAGATACAGTGTCGTCGCACATTACGAGGTAACCTGTGTCAATTGTCATCTTCTCGCCAGCTGCAAGATCATACTCTACAGCACCGCCATCGATCTCGATAAGAGCCTTACCGTTTCCGGAAAGCTTGTTCATGATAAAACCTTCACCACCGAATAAGCCAGAGCCTATCTTCTTCTGGAAGAAGATATCAAGTTTTACGCCCTCATCCATTGCAAGGAATGAGCCTTTCTGAACAACGACTGACTTACCTGTGATATCGATCTCACGGATCTCACCGAGTGAGTGAGCACCGAGTGCAAGTAAACCGGGGCTCTCAGCCACATAGCGGTTCATAAACAGAGACTCACCCGTAAACGCACGGCCGAGCATCTTGCCAAGTCCGCCACCGGTATTTGTTTCCATCTTAACACCGCCGCTGAGCCAGGACATAGCACCCGTTTCGCACATGATAGCTTCTCCGGATTCCATCTTGCAGATAGCTACCGGAAAGTTTCCACCTTTGATTTCACAATTCATTCAGTTACCTCCTTTAAAATAAAATTTTTAATAAAACATAATGTACCATTATTTAATGTGCTGGATAATGCAGATATTGAACCCGGACGGAGAAACCATCATGGCAGCCTCGGAAGAAGCGGTATTAACCTTCTCGTCTCCGTACATATTCTTAAATCCCTTTTCCAGCAGCATTTTGTACGCCTCTTCAAAATTGTCCACATTCATGCGAATACCAACCGTATCATTCGGAAGACCGGTATCAGCCTGCAGAATGTCAATATAGAAACCGTTGGCATCTTTCATCCGGATAACGGTATCATCC
>JBGUQP010000540.1:0-10034 GCA_045131145.1 Lachnospiraceae bacterium
CGTTCTTAAGGACTGTCATCAGGGCCTGCATCCCGCGTGACTTCCCTTCGAAATATCTGTACAGGGTTTCTTCATAATCTATATCCATGAAGGAATCACCGTACATGAGGAGAAAGTCATCCTCCAGAAGGTCGTATGCCCTCCTTACGGCTCCTCCCGTTCCAAGGAGTTCCTTGCCGTCATAGCAGTAGGTAATGGATATACCGAACCTGCTCCCGTCCCCGTAGTACTCCTCGATCATCTCGGCCCTGTAACCTATGAGGAAGAGAAACTTCTTAAAACCGTGATGTATAAGAAGCCTGAGCGAATAATCGAAGAACGGCCTTCCCTCTACCTCTACAAGAGGCTTGGGACATTCTTTTGTATACTCCTTAAGCCTTGTGCCGAGTCCTCCCATCAGGACAACGACCTGCATGTCGCCCGCTGTTATCATATTACTTTGGATCCTTCCATTTCAAAACGGAACCTTACTTCCTCCATGCCGGTACCTTCCATTGCCTTACGCAGCCTCCTCTTGTCTTCACAGTAGAACATAAGGAATCCTCCGCCGCCAGCCCCGATCATCTTGCCTCCCTTGGCACCGTTCTTAAGGGCTAACTCGTACCACTCATCTATCTGCGGATTGCTCATTCCGCCCGATCTCTTCTTCTTGTATTCCCAATGGACATTCATGATATCCGCAAAGGTATCAAGGTCACCTTCTTCGAAGGCTTTCTTGCTCTGGTACCCTAAATCCTTGACAAAATCAAGGTTCTTCATCATATCCGAATTCTTATCCTTACTCTTGTCATCCTGCTCCTTTAAGATGCTGCCTGCCGAACGAGAGAATCCGGTAAAGTAAAGGATAAGATTGTCTTCAAGATTATACAGGGTTTCCTTCGATATATTGAGAGGATCCACCCACACGTAGCCATCCTTGTGGAAGTTCATACAGGTAATTCCGCCGTAAGCTGCAATATACTGATCCTGCTTACCTATAGGTTCCTTAAGACGGTTCATCTCTATCTCACAAGCTTCTTCGGCAAGTGTACGGGTGCTGACTATGTTGCCCTGCATTGTATGAAGGGCGCGAAGAAGGGCAGTTGTAAAAGAGCTTGATGATCCGAGTCCCGTGCCGGCCGGTATATCAGCCATGGAGCATATCTCGATATGATCGTCCTTCCAGTCAAGCATCCTGAGAGCTTCCCTTATTATCGGATGCTTTATCTCATCGATCGTCTGAACATGTTCAAACTTGGAATACTTAAGGAAGTAACCCTTATCGAAGGTTTCGTGAAGAGTTATATACACATACTTATCTATAGCAGCGGATATGAGAAATCCCTCCCTCTGCTGATAATATGAAGGCAGGTCCGTGCCTCCTCCTCCAAGTGATATCCTTAACGGACTGCGTGTTACTATCATCTTTATCCTCCTGAATCAAAAATCCCCGTTTACTTCATTTGCACGAAGTAAACAGGGATAATATACCGAACCTGTAATTTATTTGCCCATCCTTTTCTCTTCGCGCAAACATAAACTTTATTAAATTCACGTGACTTACATTGAATTACACCATCCTATCCTTTACCCATCATGATGGTGTGAACAATCCAAGACTTATCAACATATTGATGTTAACATAATCTGTCTGATTTTGCAAGCTTTATGATCTTTTCCTTTTCAGGACGGGTAAGCCGTTTGATATGCCACTCCCGGCTCATGGCCTCTTCTTTGGTGGGATATTCTTCATAGTAAACAAGTTCCACCGGTCCCCGGCCTCTTGTATATTTTGCACCCCTGCCCGAATTGTGTGCCTCTATCCTGTTGTCAAGATCATTTGTATAGCCGGTATACAGCGAGTCGTCACTGCACCGTACAATGTATGTATAATAGGCCATCAGCCCCGGCTTACCTTCTCAAAGTCCGATGCCGGGTGTTTGCATACGGGACAGATGAAGTCATCCGGAAGCTCCTCTCCAACATACTCATATCCGCATATCTTGCAGCGCCATACCGTCTGTCCGTCAGGGGTCGTCCTTACAGCTTCCGGCTTAGGCTTAATGTTGCTCTGATAATATGCATAGGTTGCCGACGGTACATCTGAAAGAACCTCCATGGCAACCGGTACTCCGATAAAGAGTGTATGGGATCCCAGATCCACTGTCTGCTGAACATAGATTGAAAAATAGGCATTCGTTCCCTTTGTGATATAAGGGATCTCATTAGGCGAGTACCTGCAGTCGGTGAAGCCTGCGAACTTGTCAACGTCCCTGCCAGACTGGAATCCGAAATGCTTAAAGAGTTCAAAGTCAGCCTCCTCGCTGATAACAGAAATATTGCACTTCTTTGTCTCCATTATCATATCATGTGTATAGTTGGCCTTATTGACCGCAAAGGATATCTGATTGGGTTCGGAGGCCACCTGAATGGCTGTGTTGGTGATGCATCCGTTCTCTTTTTCACCCACCTTGGCCGTTAAAACGAATAATCCGTATGAAAGTTTATACATTGCCTTGTTGTCCATGACTTTCCCTCCTTATTTAAAGAAGCTTACGTAACAAAAAGCCTCCTGACTTATGGCTTAAGGATAGCACAGATCCCGGGGTTTTACAAACGGATCTGTCAGGAAGATCGTCAGCTCTGTTATTATAATTTGATTATAATGTCCATCTATGATAAATTAGTTTGTGACTGTCAGGAAGTGAGTAAAATATATGATAGATAAAACACATGCCTGTCCCAACTGCGGAGCAGAAGTAAGATCATCCGATACAAAGTGTCCCTTCTGCGGCTATATTAATGAAGAAGGGGCTGAAAAAGCTTATATGGACCGCCTCAATGACATAAAGGACGATCTTGATGTGGTTGATGAAGAGGCTGCCAGAGAATACGGTAAGGGCTATGGTAAAGTCTTTAAGCTCATCCTTATTACCCTGGCTGTCCTTTTGGTTATTTCAGGTATAATTTACACCAGCTATGTCGCAAAGAAGAAAGCACGGACCGAAGCCGAAAATACCTACGGCAAAAACAAGCTTGAGGAAATGGCTTGGAAGCAGGAAGCCTTTAAGGAATTCGACAGGCTCTATGAATCGGGTGACTATGAAAAGCTGTGTGAGGACATGTATGATGCTTATGAGAAGCACCGCATAGTATTCGAGTGGGACCATTTCTGGTTCGTTTCAACATATAATGATTATCTGTTAACAGTTGAAGACCTTGAGCAGGTCAATGAGGAAGGCTGGCATAAGTACGAAGCCGAGACGATCTTCTACAGGTGCTGCTTCATTTATTACCGTAATGATGTTTACAAATACGGTGAGCCCGATAACAGGCTGTCTGATGAAGAAATAGAGAAGTTACAGCCGGTGATCGCCTATATGAACGGAGTTTTACATGACAGGCTCGGCTTCTCGGATGAAGATATGGAAGAATTAAAGGGCACACTCGTGGGCGATCATAACAATCTGTTATATGATGAATGCGCTCAGATAGCAGTAGAGCGTATGGAACAGTTCAGATAGTATCCGGAGGAAAAAGATGAAGTGTGAGCATTGCGGTAACAACCTCTCCTTAGAGGATAAGGTATGTCCCTACTGCGGCAGGGAAAACAAGTTAGCCGCAAAACATAATCAGGATATGGATAAGTATGAGGAGGATTATGCTTCCGTCAAGAAGGAGGTCCTTTCAAACAGCAGGCGCTTTAACGGGTTCACCGCCCGCCTTACCATAGCTGCCATACTTATTGCTCTTCTGGCTTCCGTGCTGGTGGCCTACGGACATAAGTATGATATAAGGTCCGCCAGGGAAGAGCGGCAGATCCTTGCTCATTATAACGAACACAAGGCCACTATAGACGGTCTTATAAGATCGCGTGATCATCTTGGCCTGTACCAGTATTGCAGGGTCAACAAGCTGTCCTATCTGCGTGAATTTGACGAATATTATGCTGCATACACGGCTTCAGAAAGATATGCCGATATTATGGATCATATCCTCTATCTGAACGAGGAAAAGTCATACTATAAGCCCGAGGAGTCGTTTGAGGAGATCGCATCCGCATCGCAGAAGATAAACGATATGAGAAAGCCCCAGCACGAATATGAGAAAGAGAAATATTATTCCAATCAGGAAGTTGTTGCTTATATAAATGATCTGGCCGATCACTCCGACCTTATCATAAGGGGGTACTTCGGGATGGATGAAGAGGAAATGGAGGCTTTCAAGTCCATGTCCAAGGCCAGAAAGCAGCTTAAGTTAGAGGAGGGGTGGAATAATGAAGAATAAGAAAAACCTGGTCCTTAATGTGATCATAATCGTTCTTACCGCCGTTATTTTTATCATGGCCATAAGGCTTGCGATCGATACAAGCCCCCGCGGACACATGTACGGGCCTGATTCCGCCGAGACCATGCTAAGGTATACCGAGCGCGGTAAATATGCCGACCTTATAAACAGTAAGTATTACAATACGATGAACGGGATCCTGCCTTCAGTTGACAATGCCTATACCGTACCCTATGCGGCAGCCGACTACTGCGAAGCAGCCTTTAACTACAGGGGCCTGTCATTGGCCGGGGATGTAAAAGACGCGTCGAAATACGCAGACAGGATGGCCGGGGCCAGGCAGGCCATGGGTAAAAACAGCTACCTTGCGGACAATATCGATGAATTCTTAGCTAGATAACCTCTCTTGCTATTACCACAAATCTTCCGTTATCTTCATGGTATGAGCAGGTGACCAGGGTGAGCAAGTGGTCTCCGTATTCCGCAATCACTCCGGTATCGTAAAGAGACTTATCGATCAGCCTGTCTAAATTCCTGTCATAGTCTTCCCTGTCCGCAGCATCGATAAAATCATAAAACCTGAATTCTTCCTCGTCGGTATAATATACCCTGTCGTAGAAAACCGACATGACTTCATATTCTTTTGAGCCCTCGGCCGAATCAAAATGTATTTCCGGATGCTCCTTTAAATATTCCGGATCCTCATAGAGGTCCAGTTCGCCGAACCTGCTGCCGTCCTTCATATTATGTCCGTATATTATAATGTTGTCACTGGCGGGAGAAAGGCTGCATCTTGCATCAATAAAGGGAAGACCTCCATCGCAGTCCATACCGTTGATATCCTTATGAAGATATTTCTCCGGCTCATCCGGTGTATACATCACGGGATATTCTATCTTTGTACCCTCTATCTTAAGATATCCGGCAAAGTCGGGATTGTCCCGCTTCATCTGACTGTATACGGCGGTTACCTCATCCCCTTGGGCCGTTTTTGCCTCTTCCAGCCTCATAAGAGCTGTTTCAGACAGCCCGGTAGATAAGACCTGCGTTTCATGCTTTTTGTAGTAGCCGGTGTCAAATATATCCCCGGTTATGGGCTCGGCTTCCGCTTCAGGCAGGGGTTCCTCCGCCCTGTCCTTAGGACCTGCTGCAAGCCGCACGATAAGTATGATCCCGGCAGTTATTGCGGCAATGATCCCTAAAAGGATCAGCACAAGCCTTAAAAGCTTCTTCTTACTGACCTTCCTTAATTCTCCGCTTTCCGTTCTGATATAGATATCTCTCACTGCTTCACCTTATCTGTTTCTGTCCCCTGTCTTCGGAACGCTGTCCAATATTCTGGGAATGATAACCGGCTGCACGGGCACCGGTGTCGGTGTGGGTGTCGGCGTAGGCTGGGGTGTTGCGGATTTAACCTCCTTTGCCGGCTCCTTCTTGGGTTTTTCCTTAACAGGAACATACTGTATCACCGGAACGTCCCTGTAAACTATCTTCGTCTCGGGTTTTTCTTCGGGCGATTTCTTATACAGGATGGCGTACTCGGTAAAATGAGTTGCCGTAAATGATACATAAGCCACCCCTCCTTCTTCTCCCACAGATGAAGGAATTGTCTTGTCAAGGGCATCGCCCCGCTTGCTCACAACCCTGACTGTTCCTTTATGTATATCCATCGCTGGAGGCAGTGGGATCCTTACAGTACATCTTACAAAGTCATTCTTCGGATAGCCCTTGATATCAGTTATCCACATATCATAGAAAAGGGCCTGGGTATATTCGAGGGTACTGTCACCCGTTATGAGCGGCTTTATCCCTGCTCCGTCGGAGTCAAATATAACAAGGTACCTGTCACCCGCAAGGCTCTCAACCATACCCCTAACCATCTCAGGATGGAATGCATCCTTTCTCTCATCGGCAATATAAAGCTTATATATACCGGGATCCGGTTTGGGATTTATAACACTTACAAGGCACCTGGCTTCATATCCGCCGTCTGCGGTTCTGGCAACGACCGTACCCTTTCCTTCCTTGATCCCAGTTATCCTGCCCGATGAATTAACCGATACTATATCCTCATCCTCACTTGTCCAGATGACAGTCTTGTCATCCGCATCATCGGGAGTTATCGTCGCAACAATGCTTGCCGACTGGCCTACATATATAGTCTCAAACATGGGGATCAGTATGTCCGTTACATGGGTTATGCCCTTCTCAACATTGACAATACAGAATGCCGTCTTCCCGTTGGAAGCCGTAGCACTTATCACGGCCGAGCCCGCAGCCAGACCGGTAGCGTTCACGGACAGCCCTTCCCCTCTGACAACGGCTACCGCCGGATTGTTGGTCTTCCATATTATCGTTTTATCAGTCGCATCATCCGGAGTCACATGGGCTGTGACCGTAAATGCATCGCCAATATTTATCGTATTCTCAGAAGGTGTTACGGTAATATCTTCAACATCAACACCCGGTCTTCTTACGTGAACGGCACACACCGCCTTATGTCCGCCGTCATTGGTCACGACAGTAACGATCGTTGTTCCTTCGGATACAGCCGTTACAAGCCCGCTCTGATCCACTGTGGCTATGGAATGATCCGCACTGTTCCATGATACACTCGTATCCTCTGCATTTGCCGGGAATACGGAAGCATCAAGCTTCCTTGTCTCCCCTTCCACCATAAATATCTCATCGCAGCTTAAAGATACGCTGGTTACGTTTATCCATTCAACGGTGACAAAACAGGTTTTGGAATAAGTTATATCCCCGTTCTTAGCTGTAACGGTTATCTGGGTATCACCGACGCTTACGCCGCTTACAACGGCGTCATTGTCTCCGGTTTTCTCTACAGTGGCTATACCCGGATCATTGCTGCTAATGGTAACAGCATCATGATCGGCATCAGACGGCACAAGCTCCCAATGCAGTGGGAATGTTTTACCTGCCTTTACGGTCTGCTTCTCAGGGTTTATTGTAAGGTCCTGAAGAGGATTTGGTTTCCTGGTAACGGTCAGCTGGCAGGTTGCACTGTACTCTATCGGTTCTTCATCTGCCGATACAACCGTTGCCGTGATCGTCGCCGTTCTTGTTGGCGTATCCGTGGGTAAAGCCGTTATCTTACAGGAGAGTCCGTTCCCGCTGATCGTTGCAACCGAAGGATCGTCTATGGACCACTTGAATTCTTTGTATGCAACACCTGCAGGCGTTACCGTTGCCGATAATGAACCTTCCTGTTCTTCCTCCAGGGTCAGCGATGTTCTGTTAAGATTTACATTCAAAGCTATCGGAACTACGGTAAGCAGACAATAATCGGTTATCGCAGGATTACCTTCAGAGGTAGCTGTCACCTTTGTAGTACCTTTTTTCAGGCCCTCCACGTAACAGCTTGTATATGTGGAACTGGTTATTTTCGCGATCGAAGGATCCGAAACCGTCCAGGTCATGTTTTTATTTGTAGCATCAGCATTAACCGACCCTGAGATCAGAGCCTTCTGGCCAACGGTCACCGTCTTTTCGGCAGGTGTAACGTTTAATTCCGTAACCGGTACCGGAGGATCGACATAGACCTGGCATACAGCTTTTTTAGCTCCTCCACCGTCATCTGCCGTAACCGTGATCTCAACGGGTTCCGTCCGCGCCTTTTCACCTGTTACGGTAATTGTTCTGCTGGTTGAACTTGACGGTATCGATGATGATTTCGGTGATACCGTGGCTATCGATTCATCCGCACTTTTAACCGTAAATCCTTTATTTGTAGCGTTTTGAGGATTAATTGTTACTGAGAAGGTTCCCGTTTTTGTTTCCGTTACTCTGAGAGTGGTAGGATTAACGGTGATGTTATCAACAGGCACCTTCTTAACATGGACTATGCAGGTATCGGAAGGTTTCGGTGTCTGGCTGCTGTCACTGGTAGCAGTAATTATCGCATCCCCTTCTGCCTCTCCTCTGACTCTGCCGGTGTAGCTGTTTACGGTTGCAACGCTTGTTTTGTTGCTTGACCATGTAACCGATTGCTCTGAAGCAGTCTTAGGTTGAACATCTGCCGTAAGGTCATATGTTTCTCCGACATTTATAGTCACTTCCTTGGGGCTAACGGTTACTTTGCTTACATCAACCCACTGCCTTACTTCCACAGTACATTCAGCCTTGCAGTTTACCGGATTGGCTTCGGCCTTGACCCTTAACGTGGTCGTACCTACCTTAAGTCCCGTAACGGTACAGCTTTCCCCTCCCGAATCCGATTTGGAAGCTACGGAAGGATCTGCAATTTCCCATATAAGCTTTCTGTATTCCTGTTTTACTCCGGTAGGTTGGATAGTCGCTTTTACCGTTTTTTGATTCTCTCCCGGTTTTCCGAGGTACAGGATAATCTTGTTGGAGGTGAGATTTAAAGTAATCTTTTCAGGAAGCTGTTCGGCAACAATAATCTTACATTGGGCAGAAACACTGCTGTTTGTTGAACGAACTATTATAGTGGTTTCTCCAAGGCTGCCTCCTGTGATCCATCCATTGCCATCAACAGTCGCTACACTTGTATTAGTACTGGTCCAGCTAAGATCTGATTTAGATGCTCCAGAAGGAGAAAGCGTTACATTTATCTGTATCTTATCCTTCGGATGTATTGTTATAAGCGATCCTTCAAGCTGTATACCGGTTATTGTCGCACCCTTATCCGCTCTGATCTCATCAGCACTCAGGCCGCTGTCATCAGGCTTTGGACCGCTGACGGTATCTTCGGGTTCAATGCTGTCATCTGAAACAGTATTGGCTTCCGCCACCCTTGCTCTTCCTTCCCGTATGAGTTCCCTTATACGCTCAGGTATCCCTTCCGGTATGCCTTCCATGTCCTCAGGTTCATTATCTGCGCTTTCTTCTTCCGGACCTGGCTTATCAGCCGGCAGAGGAGAAGGAGTCGGTATGGGAGTTATCGTAACAACCGGCGTCGGAGCTGGTGAAGGCTCCGTAACTGCTGCAGGTTCGGATTCGGGATCGGCTTCAGGTTCATTGCTGTTCCCCGGAAATGGACCTATCGTTTGTGTGGGATCTTTAAAAACCGGTGCTGAAGGTACCGGTGTGGGATTTACATTCTGAAAGGGTGTCGGAATCTGTGTAGGTGTGAAAACAGGTGTTGAAAAGACATCATGATAATCCGGTGTTTCGGGCACCGGATCTGCTGCCTTAGGTGGTACTGTAAAATGTATAACAGGCTCACTTACCGAGGCATCTTCATCAGAATACCGATCGCCTCCGAAGCTGCCCATATCAGCACCATATGATACAACATTGAATTGTGAGATAAGCATGGCAGCTATAAGAATAACTGCAATTCTGCTTGATTTTTTCTTACCCAAAATTACTCTCCCCAAAGCTCATAAACATCCTATAATATCTTTATAATAGCATATCTAACGTTATTTGTAACATTTATCGGCAATTTTCCTTATTTACATGAGTTTTTATCATTCCGCAGCCTATCCTCTGCCCTTTTATTTAAAGCTTTACGGAAATGTGTTAAAATACTTTCCATGGACAATCAGCAGAAACAGTACAAAAAAATGACGGAAACCCCGATCGCCAGGCTTATCATAACCCTGTCGATACCGACCATAATAAACATGCTGGTCACAAATATCTATAACCTGGTTGACACGGCATTCGTCGGAAGGCTCGGGAACTCCGCTTCAGGCGCAGTCGGGATCGTATTCGGATATATGGCAATAATACAGGCGGTCGGCTTCTGCTTCGGCCAGGGCGGCGGAAGCATCTCTTCA
>JBGUQP010000541.1:0-5583 GCA_045131145.1 Lachnospiraceae bacterium
GGAAGGAGTGTCATACCCATTGTCAGATATTTCATAGGATGGGTGAGTGCATCATGCCTCATCAGGGTGTCTTTACTGAGGTAATGAAGGGCGGAAAGATCAAAAAGGGTGATCCTGTAAGTGTGGAATACCCTGATATGAACAGGCCCTATCAGGCTGCTGTTATAGTGTTAAGCGACAGGGCATCACAGGGTGAGTACGAAGACTTAAGCGGTCCAAGGGCCTGTGACATACTTAAAAGTGAGGGATATGAAGTGATCGAATCGATACTGATCCCCGATGATAAGGACAGGCTTAAGACAGAACTTATAAGGCTGAGCGATGGCAGGGAGGTCGATCTTATACTGACAAGCGGAGGTACGGGATTTTCCGTAAGGGATATTACTCCCGAGGCAACCCTTGAAGTGGCAGAGAGGAATGCACCGGGTATTGCCGAGTACATGAGGATGAAAAGTGCCGAAATTACAGACCGCGCAATGCTGTCGAGAGCTGTCTCTGTCATAAGGGGACATTCGGTCATAGTCAACCTTCCGGGCAGCCCGAAAGCAGTGGAAGAGTGCCTGGGATTTATTCTAGGTGCCCTTGATCACGGGATAAGGATACTAAGGGGCGAAAAACCCGAGTGAAGAGGGGCATAAGGAATCTGCCGCAGGAGATATCTTTACGGCAGGTGCCGGAAAGGATCAGGATGAATACAGCTGCAGACAGTAACGACAAAATAATCAGAGCCACAGCGGCAAGCGGCCAGATAAGGGCCTTCGCCGCTTCGACAAGGGATATGGTTGAATATGCAAGAAGCGCCCATAATACAAGTCCTGTGGTAACGGCCGCCCTTGGCCGCATGCTAAGTGCAGGAGCCATGATGGGTGCAATGATGAAGGGAGAGGATGACCTGCTCACCCTTCAGATAAGGGGTTCCGGACCCATGAAGGGGATAACGGTAACAGCCGGTTCCCCGGATGAAGAGACGGGGATGGTAGATGTCAAGGGCTATGCACTGGTACCTGATGTCATGCTTCCGGCCAGGGTATATCCGCTTGCAGACGGACCCGAACGTAAGCTTGATGTGGGCGGTGCCATAGGTATAGGTGTGCTGAGCGTGATAAAGGATATGGGTCTTAAGGAACCGTATTCATCCCAGGTGGCCTTGCAGACAGGAGAAATAGCGGAAGATCTTACCTATTATTTTGCGACATCAGAACAGGTGCCATCAGCTGTGGGACTGGGAGTTCTTATGGAGAAGAACAATACGGTAAGGCAGGCGGGAGGCTTTATCATACAGCTTATGCCCTTTGCGGATGACTCTCTCATAACAAGGCTTGAGGACAGGCTTGGTAAGATCCCTTCCGTGACAGCCATGCTTGACGAAGGAAGAACGTCCGCAGGTCTGCTGGAGTATATCCTTGACGGATTTGATCTTGAGATAAACGACACACTTCCGACAAGATTTTACTGTAACTGTGACAAGGCAAGGGTTGAGAAGGCTCTTATAAGCCTCGGCAGGAAGGAACTTGACAGTATCATTAAGGACGGTAAAGATATAGAGCTAAAGTGCCATTTCTGTAACAGGGCATACAATTTTACACTGGATGAAATAAGGAAATTGTTGTGATATGAATAAGCCAAAAGAACCGTCCCCCCGGTACATGATGAAGACAAAAGATGCGTCCCCCTGTCTTCTTAACGTTAAGAAGAAATATGAGGATTTCAGCCTGGATGTTTCCGTTGAAACGGTAAGTAAAAGGATAGGAATACTTGGGGCTTCGGGGTCAGGCAAGAGCCTGACATTAAAGATGATAGCAGGACTTATTAAGCCCGATGAAGGCAGGATCCTTTTGGACGGCAGGGTTCTGTATGACAGTGATTTTGGTGTAGATGTCAAGGCCGGTAAGCGTAAGGTGGGGTATCTTTTTCAGGATTATGCCCTCTTTCCGAATATGAGTGTTAAGGGAAATATTGAAGCGGGACTTCGCGGAGCAGGAAAGAAGCCTCAAGGAGGAATGGAAGTACTCCTGAAAAAATACGACCTTTGGGATGTGAGGGATCATATGCCGCATGAACTGTCGGGAGGTCAGAAACAGAGGACAGCCCTTGTAAGAATGCTGGTAACAGACCCTGATCTTCTTATGCTGGATGAACCATTTTCCGCAATGGATGCCCATTTAAGGGAAGGCTTAAGGCTTGAACTTATCCGTATACTTGATATGTATGATAAAAGGGTCATTTTGGTCAGCCATGACAGGGATGAGGTTTATCAGATGTGCGACTATCTGGTCCTTCTTCATAAGGGAAGGGTGATAGCTCAGGGGGATACGGATGAACTTTTTAAGCATCCGTCATCTGTGGCATCGGCTCGGCTTACGGGTTGTAAGAACATAAGCAGAATAGAGAGACTAACCGACCACAGGGTCAGGGCTCTTGACTGGCAGGGGATAGAGCTTATCACGGACGGGAAGGTTACGGATGATATTACCCATATAGGGATAAGAGCGCATGACTTTACACCGGGTGATGATGGTGTGAACATAATTCCGTGCGGCAGTGTGAGTGTATCCAGACTTCCCTTTGAATGGTATGTGACCCTTGAGAACGGATTGTGGTGGAAGCTATCAAGAGACCTTTATGAGGCCTTTGATGAAAAACGTTTACCCGACAGCTTATCGGTTGCTCCGGACAGGATAATCCTATTGAAATCTGATTTACAAAAATAGAAAAAAAGGTAAAATATTAATATAAAAACACTTGGAACCTCAGCGATATCACATAACAAAAGGATATAAATATGTACCGGGCTTGAAAAGGAGTTGTAAGGCTTGATTTACATAACACAATTTTTTATAGACAGACATGCAGACAAACAAACAGACAGACATGTATTAACTAACTGTCTGTTTTGTATACCCTTATTTCGCATGGAAAGCGGGGTGGGGTTATGACTGATTATATCCCTATAGCTAATCTTGTCATAGCCTTCACCGGTCTCACCCTGTGCATCATAGGACTTGTCAACGCGATCCTGAGCAGGCAGCTTAAAAAGAAAACACAGATATATTTTATTTGTTTCTTTTCTATTCTTATAGCCTATGTGGCATTTAATCTTCTGGGACAGACTACTGATGGGCATTATGGTATCAGATGGGCTGTCTTTTCGCGTTTTACATTATTCTCTGAATCATTGCTTTCCTCAATCCTGACGGTATTTCTCACGGTATTCATGCTGCATGAATCTGGCGAATCTGATCTTAAGCATTGTAGGTCTCGCCGCGTTGTGATGGGAATCTGGTGCATTTATGTGATCATGCTTATTACCACGCAATGGACAGGAACATTTTATTATATCAATGACGATAACGTATACTCCCGCGGACCTTTCTACGCGCTGTTGCTTGCGCCGATAGTTCTTATAATGTTTATAAACCTTATCCTTCTCATCCAGCTTAGATCGAGGCTTACCAAAAGGGAGCGGACAGCATTTGCCATATACATCCTGGTACCGCTTAGTTCCTTGATGCTTCAGATGCTGCGGTTTGGGATATACTTCATCGTGCTGGGGTCGTGCATAGCGGCATCCGCGATGCTTGCGTTTATAATCTCCGATCAGAGCGAGCGATTTTTCAGACAGAAGAACGAGCTTGAGCATCTGCAGATGGAGATATTGTTAAGTCAGATAAGGCCGCACTTCCTGTATAACGTCCTTGGAACCATCAGAGAGCTGTGTGAGAGCGATCCTAAGCTTGCAGAGGATGCGATAGTCCGTTTTTCCACATATTTAAGAGGTAACATGGAATCATTTAAACAGACGGAGCCGGTATCATTCATTCAGGAGCTTGAACATACAAGGGCTTATCTGGAGCTTGAGAAGCTGCGTTTCGAATCAGGCCTTAATGTGATCATCGACGCACCTTATACCGGGTTCAGGATTCCCGTTCTCACCCTGCAGCCCATAGTAGAAAATGCAGTACGTTACGGAGTGCGCGGAATGGAGAGGGAAGTAGGGACAGTTAGGATAACAACCGGGGAGTACCCGGATCACATAGAGGTGACCGTCGAGGATGACGGCCCTGGGTTTGACGAGGAGAAGGCGGTGGCAAGGGAAGACGGCCGTCCGCATCTTGGGATCTCAAACGTCAGGAGGCGCATGCGGGAAATGGTGGGCGGTGATCTTAGGATAGAATCAGGCCCGGAGCGTGGGACAAGAGCGATACTGACAGTTCCAAAGGGAGGAGATTAAGTGCTGATATTTGCCATTGATGATGAACCGAAGATGTTAAGGAGCCTGCATGCGGCAATAGCGGAAGCAATGCCGGGTTCAACGGTGAATGATTATACAGGTGCGAAGGGCGCACTTGAAGCCCTTGAGAATCACGCGCTTAAGCCGGATGTTGTGTTCATGGACATTGAAATGCCGGGGATGAGTGGTCTGGATCTGGCGGTAAGGATCAAGGAAATCCACCCGGATGCAAGGCTTATTTTTGTTACCGCTTATTCCGAATATGCCCTTGATGCATACAAAAGACATGTGAATGGATACCTGCTTAAGCCTGTGGATGTGGCTATGGTAAGGGAGGAGCTTAATGCACTTGACCTGATCCGGGAGGAGACTGTAGATGACAACCGGCTGAGTGTGCGCTGCTTCGGGTATTTCGATATTTTCCACAAAGGGGAACCGGTAGTATTTGCCAGGAAGAAATCCAAGGAACTGTTTGCATATCTTATAGACCGTAAGGGCGGCGTATGTACCAGCAGCGAAATAGCATCTGTTCTGTGGGAAGATGAACCGGATGCAAACGTAACAAAGCACCGCTTAAGGACAGTCATCTCCGACCTTCGGGCCACCTTAAAGAGCATAGGGTGCGAGGGGGTTCTTATCCGGGAAAATCGCCAGCTGGCGATTCGTGTCGACCGGGTGGACTGCGATTACTACAGGATGCTTGACGGCGATATGGCAGCCCTCAATGCCTACCACGGCGACTATATGATCCAATACAGCTGGGCTGAACTTACCACGGCAGCCCTGCATTTCCATACAAATTGAGCTCCTGTTCTGTCAAAATGCATTATACTGAATTCAATGAAGAAGAGGGTCGTAAGATGTTTCAGAGTGACGTAGATGCCGAAAGGAAACGAGCAGATGAAGCAGAAGCAAGACTTAATGAGGCGCTGGCAGAGCTAGCCCGTCTTAAGGCGGCACAATAATGAGCCAATCTTATAAAACAGATCGGAAATTTCCGGTCTGTTTTTTTTCTGCATACCACGTTTTTATCGATTTTTATATACATACCCCCACTTTTGTGACGTTTACGTGCGCTTCATCTTTTATAATTACCCACGAACTATGACTTATCGGTAAATAGTACAAAACATCCCCGTTCATCATTTTTCCTCTTTGCGCTATCCTAAAAGAAAAACGCAAGGAGGATTTTTATGGGCACAAGTGAGGAAATGACTAAAGAGGAACGGATTGAATACTGGGAAATGGTTTTAGAGGATTTTAATCAAAGTGGCCTTAACAAAACCTGTTATTGCCAAAATAATGACATTCCGGTTTCTACCCTGAATTATTGGTCTAACAGGCTCAGAGAA
>JBGUQP010000542.1:0-2163 GCA_045131145.1 Lachnospiraceae bacterium
AGAAGTTTAAGCCATAAAAAAGCCCTGGCAACCAGGGCTAAAACTCAGTATTCATGCGGGGTTTAGGGCTTAAGTTGACCACATTGGAACCTGACCCTGTAAACGACAGGTTCTTCATGGAACTAGGCGGTCTTCTTAATACTATGGAAGAGATAAAGGAATAACAGATATGTACAGCACCGGGACAAAGAAGATGCTAATGATGATGATCCTTGAAGTACTAAAAAAGTACTCTGATGCGGATCATCATCTGACACAGCAGGAAATAATAAGACTTTTAAAGAAGGAATATGACATGTCCTGCGACAGGCGGTCAGTTAAAGCAAATGTGGAATCTCTGGTTGAAATGGGCTATGAGATCGATATGGAAAACGGTTATGCTCTTATAGGCCGGGAATTCGAGGATTCTGAACTCCGTATGCTCATTGATTCTGTTCTGTTCTCGAAGAACATCCCCGGCAAACAGGCTAAGGATCTGATAGATAAGCTTCAGGGATTCGGGAATAGGTATTTTGAAGCCAAGGTATCTCATGTGGCCTCGTCATCGTATTTTGCACGTACGGATAATAAACAGGTAATGTATACGGTCAGTGTCCTTAATGATGCCATTGATAAAAAGAAAAAGGTTAAATTCCGTTATGTCTCCTATGGAACTGATTTTAAGCTCCATGACCGTGGAAAAGATTATATCGTTAACCCGTATCAGATGATCGCATCGAACGGACATTATTACCTGCTGGGAAATCTCGATAAGTTTAATGATATATCATATTACAAGATAGATAAGATAAAAGATATTGAGATACTTGATGAGAAGGTAAAGCCCATGAAGCAGGTAGAAGGCCTGGAAAAGGGATTAAACCTTCCCAAGCACATGGCAGAGCATATGTATCTGTTCTGCGGTGAAAGCGTTCCTGTTAAACTCAAATGCTCTTCAGCCTTTATAGATACGCTGGTAGACTGGTTTGGCAAGGATATAAAGGTGTTGAAGGAGGATAATGGTGAGATAACGGTCAGGGTAGTGTGTAGCGAGTATGCCATGCATTACTGGGCCCTGCAGTATGGCCCTTATGTAGAGGTCTTAGAACCAAAGGAAGTACGTGACCGGCTGCGGGAGGATATAAATGAGATGGCAAAGAAGTATAAGAAATAATACAGTTGAGAACATCAGCCCGGTGCTGATCCGTAAATAAATGTCCGTAAGCATAATGCTTATGGACATTTTTATGTACATATACAGTTGGTATGATTGAGTCAGAGGTCAAAGATACTGCAGATTTCATAAGAAGGAACAGTGTATGGACATTTATCGTTTTATTAACTCAGGTAAAGAACTACATTAAAGAACATCGGAGATGTACATAAATATGTACATTGTGGGTGATATAACAGTCTTGTAAGGTAGAAATGGATTTATGATCAGGAGGTAAATGTATGATATTTTATGAGGCCAAGATCAGATACAAGAAATATGATGATGTCCCGTTTCCCGATAAAAAGGTTTTATCCCCGGACCATGATGCAGAGAACAAAAGAAGAGCCTTCAACAACATGCTTTCGGAGATAAATAATGATGATGAGTTTATGTGGGGACCGGATGAGGCTGTTTCGTTCTATCTGAGTGGCGGAAAAGAAGAATGCCTTAATGTCCTGATCGCCTGTAAGCTTGAAAAGATATCATGGAAGGACAGTATAGCTCATTTGACAACCTATTTTGAAGAGAATTATTCGGTCAGTCAGGTTAAGGTGGCTGACGTAAAAGAGATATCCGGCAAACAGTTTAATCAGATAGGACGCCATGCAGACACAAATGACATTATATCTAACTGGCGAAAGACAAGCGACGCCATCGGTGTCGATTACTTCTCTAATAATCTGTTTAATGTCAATGAAACCGTTGTTGATGGTATATATCTTTCACTTGAAGAGGCAAGAGCAGAAGCTCTTAAAATGATGGCTGATGATACCCTTCTTCAGGAGATTGAAAGGATCTATTCCCCTGAAAACAAAAAGGAATACCTTGGTAACCCTGTCCATTATAAGGTAACGACATCAAATACAGACAGTGCTATGGAAATGACCAGGTTACTGATTCGTGCCCTTTATTCCAATAAGAGACTGTTAAGCAGACGGATAAACAGGCTCTCAGATATAGAAGAGGGT
>JBGUQP010000543.1:0-3543 GCA_045131145.1 Lachnospiraceae bacterium
ATGACTTTTACTGTGATCTTACCCTTTACAACGATGAGATAATGAATGATGAATGGTTCCTAAGGCTTTTTGAGAATGCCGGCATCACTCCCGTAAATGAATCGGCGAAGGGGAATGAAGAATGTGATGCAAAGATCACCGTTTACAGGACAGGAACCGGTGAGGTCGTTGATAAGGCTGTATTTAAATACAAAGAGAAAACTTCATACGATAGAACAATATTTGATCTTCAGAAAACAGAAGATCCTGACTGAAGTCTGTCCAGTATATCCTGAACATACCCCTTGTACTGGAGATGTTCTCCCGCGTATTCATACATTTCCCTCCGGTATGCAGGATGGTTCTTTCTTATATCCTCATACCATCTGATGATGCGGTCAAGATCTATGTCGGCATCTGTATCCCTTAAGAAATAATAGTAAGGATAATCATCCGGGAAGGATGAGTCGGTGCAGGTTGAGAACATGGGAAGACCAAGACCGCAATAATCCTTATGCTTTATTGCATGTGTTTCCATCACTCCGTACTCGGACCCCGAAAGCTGTCCGACAGCCAGGTGGCAGTAATCAGCTATTTTATTTATTTCGGATATCTGAAGGAATCCGTTAAAGTCGATCATATCCGCAAGGTCTAAACTGGCGGCAAGCTCCTGCATATCCCTGTATTCCTTTGATTCAGGTGAGGCGACAATAAGCTTAAGCTTATGAGGTCCCTTATAATCCTTCATGGCATGGAGTATGCGTTCACTCCGGTGCCAGGACTGCATGTTTGCGATCATGAGCATGGTTATCTCACAGGAATCGGAGTCAAGGGGCGGGGCATCATGAATCGTATAATTGGATATGTCTATCCCGTTCTCAAAAAGGAGCCAGTCATCATCGGGCTTTCCGTGCTGATAAAGACAGCAGGAGGTCACGCTAATATGCTTCTTAACCCGCCTGTAGGCAAACATTTCCATCTTATCCCGCAGTGCATACAGTTTATTTGAAGGAACATCAAAAGGAAATGTGGGTATCTCATACACTATCCGGCAATGATCCTTAAGGTGTTTGAAATGAGGTCCCGCATACATTATCTTGGACATGAGCCTTCGCATGTAAACAATGTCAAAATCATTTTCGGCCGCGTAGTCGAAGAGATATCGAAAGGCCCCGAAATAAGCGGCACCGAAGGCCTCCTTTTCAAGGGTTTGGGAGGCGGCGGTCGTGATATCATTATCAACCTTATATATCTCACATTTTAATGCCCTTTTTTCCTCGATCACGGTAGCTGCATAGGTTTCAAATCCGAAGGATCTGAAAGCCTTAAGCTGTGCCAGTGTCTTGTGACCGTATTTATCAAACCATAGATTGATGGATAATATCTTCATGAACCTGCTCCGTTTTAAGAATACGTAGATTATAACTTACTTGTGGATGTTTTTCAATTATGGTACTATATATTGAAAAAATGTGACAGATATCGGAGTTTAATATGTGCGGTATAGCCGGATGCTTTAATGTTAACGGAAATGTCGACCGTGAGAGATTTGAAGAAGTGGTTGACATAATATCATATCGTGGTCCCGATGACAGGGGTACCTTCTACGAAGGTAATCTCGCATTGGGACATCGCAGGCTGTCGATCATTGACTTAAGTGAAGCGGGACATCAGCCCTTTGTTTATGCCGGAAGATATGTGGTTGTATACAATGGTGAGATATACAATTATAAGGAGATAAGAGAAGAGCTTAAGTCCTTTGGGTATTCCTTTGTTTCAGAGTCAGACACGGAGGTTCTTGCCGCTGCATATGATAAGTGGGGAGCGGACTGCCTAGTTAGGTTCAACGGTATGTGGGCCTTTGCCATATATGACAGGCAGGAGAAGAAGCTGTTTCTGTCAAGGGACAGGTTTGGTGTCAAGCCGCTCTACTACTACCATAAAGACGGATTATTTATCTTTGCATCCGAGGAGAAACAGATATTAAAGATGGCAGGCGGCAGGTTTAAGGTCAACCGTCTCCGCCTTATGGAATATATGATAAGGGGAGTACATGACCATACCGAAGAGACCATGTTCCTTGACATCATGCAGCTTCGCGGCGGCTGCAACATGGAATACGATCTAATGCAGGATGTGAAGAAAGTAACGAGGTATTTTGACCTGTCAGATACCGGTCTTGTAAGCCTTGATCTTGAAGAAGCAGCCGCAGATTTTCGAAGGTGTTTTGAGGACTCTGTAAGGTTGAGGCTTCGGGCGGATGTTCCGATTGGATACTGCCTGTCAGGGGGGCTTGATTCTTCCTCGATCGTATGTATGGCAGATCATGTTATAAAGAAGACAGGCCTTGATATAAGGCAGGAATCCATATCCTCATGTTTTGAAGACAGGCGTTACGACGAGCGTGAATATATAGACGAGGTACTGAAAAACACAAGCGTAAATGGTCATAAGATATTTCCGCAGGGAAGCAGCGTCCTTGACGATCTGGATGATGTTCTCTGGCATATGGATGAGCCCTTCGGGTCGACTTCTATGTATGCCCAGTGGAATGTCTTTAAGGCTGCGAAGGAACACGGACTGACCGTAATGCTTGACGGTCAGGGCGCGGATGAACAGCTGGCGGGCTACACCGGTTTTTACTCCGTTATCTTTGCGGAATACTTAAGGAAATTCCGTTTTAAGAAATTTAAGCATGAGCTTGACTGCTATAAGAAGCTGCGGGCATCAACCGAGAAATTTGTTGATTCCAAAAAGATAGTGATCGAGGCCCTTATAGGTGCCTTTCTTCCTTCGCGTATTCAGAAATTCGGCAAGATCCATATGTTTTATCTTAAACAGGGTCTTCCCTTTGAACCGGAGGATATAAAGAAGACAATTTACGGAATAAACCTGTATCCGGCAGGCAATTCGAGAAGGTATATCCTTGACCAGCTTAAATGCAACCTGTCAATGCTCCTTCACTATGAGGACCGTAATTCCATGGCCCATTCGATAGAATCACGGGTACCCTTTATGGATCCCTACCTTGCCCAATGCGCTTTCGGCATGCCAATTGACTACAAGCTTCGCGACGGGATAACCAAGTATGTGGTAAGGGAAGGACTTAAGGATGTACTCCCGGATAAGATAAGGACCAGATACAGCAAGCTCGGCTTTGTTACCCCTGAAGACCGTTGGATAAATGACAGTCCGGAAGTGTTCAGAAGGGAGATGGAAGAGGCTGCTTCGGCTCTTGATCCTCTGCTTAAGAAGGACAGGGTAATGGCCTGGTATGACCGGATAGAGGGCAGGGTACGCCGCCATGATTTCATGCCCTGGCGTATCATATGCGCAGGCCACTGGGTAAGGCTCTTTGACTTGGAGGTATAGGTATCATGATAAATGCAATGGAAGGATCAAACAGGGATAATCCGGTCTTATATCTTGTCGTTCCCTGCTATAACGAGGAAGCGATAATACTTGAGAGCGCCGGTATCATGAAGGCTAAGATAGAGGAGCTTATATCATCGGGTGCCGTTGGAAGGGACAGCAGGATCCTGTTTGTAAACGACGGAAGTAAGG
>JBGUQP010000544.1:0-2962 GCA_045131145.1 Lachnospiraceae bacterium
TATGTGGGTTCATGTGCCGACGGTGAATACACGATGTATGAAGATGACGGAATAAGCATGGACTACCTTAAGGGAAGGTCGGTAAAAACAAGGTTCAGGCTTGCGTACAAGGATACCGGGAAAGGATATGTTCAGAGATTCACCATAGACGGAGCATGCGGGGATCTGTCGCTTATACCGGAGGCAAGAAGCTTTAAGATCACCTTCTTTGGTATAAAACCGGAAGACGGAGGGGATGTAGTATGTATGCAGATAAGCGGTGATAATGATACTGCCTTTGAATATAAGATGTGCCGGACGGAATACGATGCTTCGGTAAATACGGTTACTGTCAGTGTTGAAGAGTATGATATGCGCATGGGTCTCTGTCTTGAACTTACATCCTTTGTGCCGGCTTCAAACGATGCCGACAGGCTCGTATTTGAAATACTCGATAATGCATGGATCGATAATGTTTCCAAGGATATCGTGTATGATTCCCTGCTTAATATGGAGCAGTCCGCTTTTAAGGAATGGATGAAAGGCGAGAATATACCGGAAATCGTAAAGGATGCCGTTTTTGAGATCATCTGATCCGAAAATATTACACCTTTTTGAAAGGGAAGAAACGTAATTCTCCGGTGGGTTCACTTGCCGGACTCTTTATCATGTCGCTCGTTGCCGTTTATGCCTTTGGTACAGCTAATGCTATGGTAGAGTACGTATATAACTCCAAAAACGGACGCGGCGATATGACGATTGAAGATTTCAAAGCCAAAGCATCCATGATTGTAACCTCAGATGATCTCGAGAACGGAGTCTGGGATGTCAGCATTACAAATACTTCCCAAGGACAGAATCAATCACCGCAGCTTTCCTTTGATAAGGTTGAAGGAGCTTCATACTATGTTATCTATATGGTAGATGAGAGTGCAAATAACTGGGTTCATCGGTATGCAGAAGTGCCAGGGCCTGATTTGGATCATGGATCTAATGCAGGGAAATACATCGGCCCATACCCGCCGGAAGGCTCTGGGGATCACACATATGCTGTATATGTTTATGCTTTGGCTGATAAACCGGGGATGAAATATGACGGGGAGTATCCTGAATTTGACGAGCCATGGTTGGGGGCGGATTCTCTTTGGTCGGGGATGCTAAACATAAAAGACAGCCTTCAGCGTCCAACTTTATACGGAAACGTGATCTCATACGGATATACTGAGGGTACATACTCCCGATAACAATATAGGCCCCACAAATGGTGCTTATATATTTTGTATAATTGGTGCGTAGGGGGCACGCTCCTGGGAGCTCACATAGTCTAAAGTGTTGGCAGGGTTATCTTACGAGATAACTCACTATGACATCCGCCCTCAAATAAGACCTATAAGTCTATGACAATATCTGATACTGCTATAAGTACAGCTTCACCACTTATCGCAATCCTGCCGTTTCCAAGCATCTCACAGTGGAGATACCCCCCACGTTTTGATGCCTGATATGCCTCAATCACATTTTTTCCAAGTTCCCTTGACCAGTAATCAGCAATCTGGCAATGCGCCGCTCCGCAAACCGGATCTTCAGCGATAGATAGTTTAGGGCAGAAGCTCCGTGAAACACAATCCGTTTCTTTTCCTCTTGCCGTCGCATTCTGTATCCGTCCTTCGATTCGTGACAGCCCGTTCTGATCCGGATTCATATTGAGCACCTGTTCCTCATTATCGAATATACAAACAAGGTCAAGCCCAAGAACAGCTTTATCAGGGCGCACTCCGAAAGCTTTCTCCATGTCCTCTGTCACGGGTATTTCCTTTAGTTCAAAGGTCGGGAAATCCATTTCATAAAGATCTTCCCTGCGTCTTACCGTCAGTATACCGCTTAAGGTATTAAATAAAACCTGCCTGCTCTCCGGTTCATAATAATTCAGAATAACAAAGGCAGAAGCTAATGTTGCATGACCGCAAAGCTCCACCTCTGTCCCCGGCGTAAACCATCTCAGATGATAACCTGCGTCTTCTTTGACGATGAATGCCGTTTCTGACAGATTGTTTTCCCTCGCAAGCTTCATCATGGACTCATCAGACGGCCATCTTTCCATTACACAAACCGCAGCCGGATTGCCGGAAAAAGGTTCGCTTGTAAAAGCGTCAACTATGTATTGCTTCATATTCTCCACCACCCGATATATCAAATCACAGCTATGACTTCCACTTCACATATCGCACCTTTCGGCAGTGCCTGAATACCGACGCAGGATCTGGCCGGCTTTTCGGTAAAGTATTTCGCATACACTTCGTTAAAGGCAGCAAAATCATTGATATCAGTAAGGAAGCAGAGCGTCTTAACCGCATTTTCCGGTTTCGTTCCTGCCTTTTCAAGTATAGCTACCAGATTCTTCATAACCTGTTCCGCCTGCTCTTCGATCGTCTTCCCGACAAGCTCTCCGGATTTGGGATCAAGAGCAATCTGTCCTGATGTGTAGACCATACCTCCTGTCACGATTGCCTGCGAATATGGTCCAACTGCTGCAGGTGCTTTTTCCGTATGAATCTTTTCCACAGTCATTTTTTTTCTCCCTTCTTTTTTAAAGTTAAATTATAACCTCTTCTCAAAATATGGTGTTACAGTCTCCCAAATCTTAACTTCCACCGTCCACTAATGATCACACCCCCAACAGGTCTGTTGTCCAGCATGATACAGTATGCCTCACCATTATCGATCGACCGCTCTATTGTTTCGCGAGAGATAGTCTGCTCGTTTTCCTCAAAGCGATCATCCCTGCGTCCAAACTCTTCAAGGGCACCGTAATTAAAAGCTTCCTGATTGTCCGATATAAATTGTTCTCTGTCACTATCCTGTAATGGGATAAGTTTTATATTATTCATAGTCCCCCTTGGGGGTGCGGACAAAATCCTGGACACTTTGACACCTAAAAACGACTATGCCAAGAGGTCAAAGATATACAAAAGATCAGATTATC
>JBGUQP010000545.1:0-2248 GCA_045131145.1 Lachnospiraceae bacterium
ATCATCACTATTAATTGAAAAATCATCGAAAAATCCTTCATTAATTGAAAAATCCCCGAATATTTCCTCATTAATTGAAAATTTCAGGCGCAAAAAAGGAAGCTGATGATCAGCTTCCCTTCGCAGCGCCACAAGGATTCGAACCTTGAAATGACGGAGTCAGAGTCCGTTGCCTTACCATTTGGCGATGGCGCTATATTCTCGGTTTCTCAACCGACTTTGATGATTATACATCATCATCCCACTTAATTCAAGTATTATTTATCATATATTGCAAATTATTCTTCCGCCCCTCTCTTACCATCCGTTTCCCCGGGTATCCGGTAAGTTATCCTTCCCGACCTTACCGCCCTGTAAGCAAGAAAGCCTATGTTATATGCAAACCAGACCGTACAGGCAGCCAGCGAGAAGAAAAACAGGAGTTTGTAGATCCTTTTTACCACAAATGAAAGGTGAAGCTCCTGGATCTCATATGACTTATTAAGGTAAACCCTTACCCTGTTGTGCTCCCCTTTCTCAACCTTAAGAGGGATACCGTTCTGATCACATGCTGCGTACCCTTCATAGTAAAAGAGAGGGAATTCCATATACTGCCCCTCGTCGCTTGAGGTATATGTACAGTCAATATGTGTATTTATCTTGGAATATGAATATGCTTCTATCTTATCATAATCCGAGAATTCACCCGTATCGTTATCATACCATTCCGTCAGTGTTCCGCCCGGCAGGTAATCCTCCATAAGCGTATTGATCTCACCCGTCACCGGATCATCAAATAGTTTTTCAGCATTGTAAAAGGTAATATAATTTGCAATAACTCCCACACTAAGAAGGCCGACGATCGAATACATAACGGCCTTACGGTGCTTACGTCTTGAATCCATGTTTGAACATACCGCTTCAGATGCCACAAAAGCCATGGGCAGTACAGCAGCAAAGTGAAAGCGCATCGGGTACTGCATCATGGATAAAAAAGTATCAACACCGGGGATCCTCCCAAAAAGGATCCATGGGAAGATGGGAAGTGACATGAGCGCCGATATAAAACCCGTTAAGAAGATCCCTCTTCCGAATCGGGAGATATGGATCGTTTTTCTTAATGAAATATACGAGATCACAATAACCGAAAGTGTTATCACATTTATCACTTCCCTTACGCCTTCAACCGGGAAATGGTAAAAATCAGTCCATTGAAGGGCCGCCCTGTTCCAGTCGGTAAAATAGTATCCCGCAAAGGGTGCCAGAACACCCACTGTCAGAACTATAAAGGCAAGTGCTGCCTTAACAAGCGCGATAAAAACATCCTTATTGAACAGCTGCTTTATATGGAAAAGGATATATATGATCATGACCAGCGTAGCCAGGGCAAACCCCATTACATGGGAGCATGCCATTCCCCATAAACCTACGGTGATGTACTTCCATCTAAATCCTCCCCTGTCCATGGTCTCATGCAATCCGACCAGCAGAAACGGCAGAAATATGAGCGCAGTACCCATACCTGCTCCGGCTCCAAGGCCCATCATCACATACAGCCTGAAAGGTTCAACAAGATAGAATACGGCTGCAACAATACCCCATCTTAATGATGTGAAATATCTTTCTCCGCACACAACCGCAGCGATCGCCGTTGCAATATTTACAAATATCATATAAATGTTGTAGGCAGTCGGAACAGTGACATTAATAAGACGCAGAAGGGCCGGAAAATAAAGGAAAAGTCCGGGCTGGAGGGCAACAAGCTCACCGTAATGGTTCGCATAATTGGGACCTATGAGAACAGGCCACTGTCCGTCCCTTATCCCCTGGGCGATAGCCTCGATCCGCTTCATGTGAGCCTGTGTATCCACCTCATAATATGTCCCCCTGATGCAGAATGGGATATTCACAATGATCATTGTGATAATGAGCAGTCCTATATATGAAAACCCGATCCTTGATATTCTTAGCCTGTTGAACACAAGTATTATTATAATGAGTGCGACCGATATAAGAGCAGCCAATCCGATTATGACATAATAGTCATTGTAAATATGATTGTCGGACATAATCCTTAACTTCTTGATCTCTATAACCCCGTCGCCGGTCTGATAAAACTTCATTCGGCCCTTGTCGGTTCCGACAACCAGAGACAGGTGGCCGTCCGTGATGATCTGATTCTCACCGTATGTCACCGGAAGGTCAATGCTGAATACACAGTCATTGTTTCCCTGGACAGAAACATATCCCGGAGCCGATGACATGTAAA
>JBGUQP010000546.1:0-7629 GCA_045131145.1 Lachnospiraceae bacterium
TCCGTCCTGTCGGAATTGCCCATGGACAGGAGCATTCCCGGAAGACCGCTTATATGGTCGGCGTGATAATGGGTAAAACACATCACATCGATCGGATTGGGAGAGAGTCCCGCTTCCTTCATGGCGATCTGGGTTCCTTCGCCGCAATCTATCAAAATTGAGCTGCCGTTGTACCGCATCATGAGTGCGGTCAGCCAGCGATATGGCAGGGGCATCATGCCGCCCGTGCCAAGCAAACATACATCGAGCATAATTATTCCTTTATACTACTAGCTTCTAAATATATTCCGCTTCGATCCATACGACACTGTTCCTCTCGTCCGTGATGTATGTATCTCCGCTTAAGTATACTTCCACATAATAACCGCATCCTCCCTCGGATCCTCGTAAAATCCGGGGCGGACTCCCGCGGACACAAATCCCAGGGATTCATACAATGCGATCGCCGGGGCGTTCGAGGCACGTACCTCAAGGGTAAACCGCACTCCCCCACACGCACGGGCGTATTCCATGGCCTTAACCATAAGTTCCCTTGCAATGCCCTGTCTCCTGAAGGCCGTATCGACCTGAACATTGGTTATGTCCACATCGCCGACAATATTGCGGTACACCACGCAGCCGATGATCCTTCCGTGTATCTTATCACCTGCTTCGCCGCCGGGATCACGGTCTGACCCGTTTCCTGCTTCGCCGCCAGAGTAAGGATTCGGCCCATTTCCTGCTTCGCCGCAGGGATCACGGCTTAACTGTGCAACCACGCATCCCCTGTCATCCTTATCTATCAGATCTTCGAAATCAGCCTTCTTCCAGGGGGCAGAGAAATTACTCTCTTCAAGCCTCACCACGTCATCTGCATCTTCAATCCTGATCTTTCTGATCTTTATATCTTTATCCATATCAAAACTGTCACATCAGCTCAGAGCTAAAGTGTCACATCCCTTCACGTTCAGCCTTAACCCTTTCGGCCTGTGACGGCCTTAAGTATTCCGGCCTGTGGTCGGCGGGTGACTCTGTCCTGCCTTCTTCATAATATACTGCCGCCAGGGCTGCCAGGGCTCCGGCACGCTGCCTTGACATATGGGCCGGGGCATATTCATGATCGGCCCTAAGGCCTGCATCTATCGCATCCTTAAAGACCGGCACTCCGTCTCCGAGAAAGAGGACCCTCTCACCCAGCTCATCAAGCCGGGCCATAAGGTCATCTATTGATTCGGCCGTGCCTTCCATGACCGTCTTAAGGCTTCCGCCTTCAAACCTGTAGATCCCGGTGTAAACCTGGTCGCGCCTTGCATCCATAATGGGACATATAAGGCTGTCATATCCCCATGCATTCATTGCCAGGCCTTCCAGGGTCGATACCGCAACTATCGGCTTATCAAGGGCCAGTCCCAGTCCCTTGGCTGTTGCCGACCCGATCCGCAGTCCTGTAAAGGATCCCGGACCCTTGGCTACCGCAATGGCATCCAGGCTTTCAAGGTCAAGATCCGTCATCTTCCTTATCTCATCAAGCATCGGGACCAGGGTCTGACTGTGGGTTTTCTTATAATTTATCGTATATTCTGCTGACAGCTTATCATCCTCAAGGACAGCGACCGTAGCCGTCATCCCCGAACTGTCTATCGCTAGTAACTTCATATATTTCCTTTATTGACTGTTTTAATTTTATGAAACGAGGAACCGTCCCCCCGTTTCATTTTATCTCTATGCGGCGGTAATCCGTTCCCTTCGATAAATCCTTGCTTATCTCTATCCTTACGGCATCCTCCGGAATAAGCTCACCGATTATATCCGCCCATTCAATGAGAGTCACTCCGTCCCCGAAGAAATAATCCTCGTAACCGATCTCCTCCATCTCTTCCGGTTCTTCGATCCTGTATACATCGAAGTGATAGAGGGGAAGCCTCCCGTCCTCGTAAACCTGAAGTATCGTAAAGGTCGGACTGTTAACGTACTCCTTAACACCCATTCCCTCGGCAAAGCCCTGTGTGAATACGGTCTTTCCGGTTCCAAGGTCCCCGATCAGGGTATATATCTGTCCGGGCTCAGCCTTGCGGCCGAGTGATTCTCCAAAATCAAATGTTTCTTCACTGCTGTATGTTTCCCTGATCATATTTCCTACCGTATCTTCACCCGTCCTTGGGGCACCTTATCCTTTATTAGCCTTACTGCCTTCTCGTAGTCGGCTCCGAGTGATTCCTTGGGGAAGATGGTCGCAGTCACGGAACCGGTGTACAGGATAAGGCTCTTCTTCGTTGACCTGACCTTGGTGACCGTATCCCATGGTGCATCCATATGCTCTTCCTTAACATCGATGGACATCTTCTCATCATCCAGGGTATAGTGGAGGTTCTCCTTAAAGACCGGGTTGAGCTTAACCTGCCTGCCCGCCTGAACGAACCGTTCAACCGGAAGATAGGCAAACATCACAAGACCGGCTATAAGGTAGATAGGATTGTGATCTATAACAAATGCGGCGATGGCCATGATCCCTATACCGATCGCAAGGTAAAACTGCATCCCCGTCATGGTATGATACATCATGTAGTCATACATCACGGGAGTTGTCATCTTAACGTCAAATTCAAGCTTCATATCAGTCCACTTTCACACGTACTTAACCAATTTAGTATAACACAAAATCGTCTGTAAAGAAACAAGGAAAATATCGGGAAATGTCAGAAAGATCGTGTGACGCTTCTGTGACGCAGTTCCGGCTATAATTAACTTAGTCAAAAGGAAAAGTCCCGTGAAAAGTTAAAACGGAGGTGGTGAAAACAGTATATTTTATCACGGGTTCTATGTTATAATAACCTCAATATAAGTAAGTCACTTTCAACCATAGGACAATAGATAAATAAGGAGGAGATAATCATGAGCGTATCAAAGATCAATGATGAGAACCTTGATAAGGTTAGCGGCGGCATAATGGATGATGAGATCTTCAGCTCCACTTTCGGTCAGGAGATATTATGTCCCACATGCCACATGGGTGACAAGGTATTCCCAACGTCGAAATTCGACTGGTCCAGGGGCAGCAGCGATCCGTATTGCTGCGAAAGATGTCATGTAACATTTAAGACCCCTTACAAGCCTTGATCGTTTCGGGTTTCTCATAAAAGGACGGGCGCCTTCAGGTGTCCGTCCTTTTGTCATGCTTCGATCTCATATTCCTTAAGCCCGCCCTTCAAGTCCTCGTAGAAGTTGACCATCAGTCCGTAACTTAAGGGCATCATCCAGAAAATGGCGATCCCGAGTGTCAGCACGATAAGACATACCATACCGAACACATTAAAGAGAAGGTAAAAATACCTCAGTTTATTCGTCTTCATGACCCTGACACTGAGGGAGAGGATATCCCTTGCATCAAGTTCCGGCCTGTCAAGATATATAAGGTACGACTGGGACAGAAGGATATAGGCAAACAGATACAGGACCATAAATCCCGCCACCAGTACGCCCTTTACAAGCATCAGGGCTCCCGATGATATACCCGCCATTTCAGCCGCCTGACCCGGCACCAGCATGGGCAGAGTCATGAGCTCCGAGAAGAACCATAAAACAAAGGATATTATTATGACCTTGTCGGGATCATGTTTGAACACATAGAAAAAGTCACCCAGGCTGCTGGTCTCTCCCCGTATCGTATTGAGAAGGACCTTGATAAAGCCAACAGTAAATATCGAAATGAGCAGGTTGCCGATAAGACCGGCAAGGATCTGCATGATCACTCCGCCCTTTATCGCAAATACTAGGTTCGATATAACCACCTCACACAGGCTGTATAAAAGAACATAAGAAGACAGCTTCCCGTAATTGCCAAGAAGCTGTTCCCTTGTTATTGCCTTAAGCATTGAAATTGTTTTGTTATTCATAATGGTTCCTTAAATTTCGTTCCTCATCCAACAATGTATTGCCCCCTCCTGCGTCGGCGGCTTATCTTCGGAGCCATGCTGAATTCTGCTTCGCAGAATGGCTCCTCATCCGGCCAGATCCAAATTGGCTCCCCTTAAGGCCATCCCGTGCACCGCCTTCATATCCTTGGTGTAGGGATTCTTCTCATTGGGATAGGCGATCGCGGTTCTGGTTACACCTCCCGATACATAAGATCTTCCGCATTCGGGACATATCGCCGTGCTTAAGCTTACCCCGCAGGAGATCACCTTGCCGCCCTTTTGCTCAGCCTTCTCATAAGCATTCACAACATGTTCCTGCTCATGCGCCCTAACCCTGGCACCCGATGCCTCGGGAGATATATGGGCCGCAGATTTAAAAGATACCATTTCGTCAGATCCGTCCTGGTACTTTCGTTCCTTACATGTCTCGCATTCGGCGGGTGAAGACTTCCGTCCCGGAGCCACCTCCATGGACTCGCCGGGATTGACTACCGGCTTGGTGTCCTCCACAGCCCCTGTACTGCCTACGCCTATGGGCTGATAACCCGATATTCCGTACATTCCCATTCCTATACGGCCTATCATCATAGTGATCACCTCCCATCCTTTAGAAGATCACTATCTTGAATTCAATTCCCTGGAGTATTCCTCCATTTTATCTAGTGTTTCGAGCAGCTCCGGAGGGACTTCCTGTCCCATGGAATCATACATCTGCTCATATGTCTGTCTTACTTCATCAAGTATTCCGGGATTGGTCTTCAGCTGGTCAAATGTATAAACCACCGAGCCGACCATTACGGCAACCGTAAGCACTACCGAAGCCGCGGTACCTATGGCCGAGAAGGTAAGCCCCTTCTTCGCCTCCGGGGAAAAAACATTGGCCCCGCCCCTTGATATAAGGGCAAACATGATACCCAGTCCTCCCACGACCGGCATTATGGGAAAACAACATACAAGTCCGGCCAGGGATATGATCCCGAGGATAAACGCATACCGGCTGTACTTGGCCGCTGCTATACGCTTATCATCATTTATGTTTATATCCATCTTATGTACCCGTATAATCCGTCACATATATTATAACATATTACTTTTTATTCATCCAGTCCAAATGCATCATGAACTGCATTCATTGCCTTATCCGTATCCTTCTCATCGATAAGGACTGTTACCCTTATCTCGGATGTTGAGATCATGTTGATATTTATGTTTGAATTGTAGAGGCACTCGAACATCTTGGCAGCAACTCCGGGGTTGCTCATCATACCGGCACCCACGATCGAAACCTTGGAAACCGCATTGTTGTAAGATATCTCCTCGGCGCCCAGACGCTCCTTGTTGTCCCTTAACACCTTAAGAGCCTCATCAAATGAATCCCTGGGGATTGTGAAGGTAATATCCTTGGTGTCCCCGCGTCCTATGGACTGAAGGATCATATCCACGTTTATATTGGCCTTGGCCAGCACATCAAATACCCTGAATGCGATACCGGGCTTGTTCTTAAGTCCTATAAGTGACATCCTGGTTACGTTCTTATCGGCTGCAACGCCGCTTACAAGCATTCTTTCCACCTTAACATCCTCCTTAACAACGGTTCCTTCCGACTCATTTAAGCTAGAGCGGACAACCAACTGTACATTATATTTCTTAGCCATCTCGACTGATCTGTTATGAAGCACGCCTGCACCCAGTGTCGCAAGATCGAGCATCTCATCATAGGTGATCTCCTTCATCTTGCGGGCTTTGGGAACAATCCTCGGGTCAGCCGTATATACGCCGTCCACGTCTGTATATATTTCGCAGGCATCGGCATGAAGGGCAGCCGCAAGGGCAACTGCCGTTGTATCAGATCCGCCGCGTCCCAGGGTTGTATAATCATCATACTTGTTGATACCCTGGAAGCCTGTGACTATTACTATCTTCTTAAGGTCAAGCTCATTCCTGATACGCTCGGTGTCTATCCTCTTAAGTCTTGCATTGCCGTATGCACTGGTCGTATGCATTGCAACCTGGAAGGCATTGAGTGATACGGAAGGCACTCCCAGAACACTCATCGCCATTGACATCAGCGCAACAGATGTCTGCTCACCAGTTGTAAGCAGCATGTCGAGCTCCCTCTTGGAGGGATTGGGATTTATATCCTTGGCCATTTCGATAAGCACATCTGTCTGTTTGCCCATAGCCGAGAGCACAACCACCACATCATTGCCGGCCTGGTAATCCTTGATACACCGCCTGGCAACATTCATGATACGTTCCTTATTGGCAACGGAAGTACCACCGAACTTCTTAACAATTAACATTTCCTTACCAACCTTTCATTTATCTCTGGTTAACTCTTATCCTCTTTATTGCTCCGTCAAGCTTGCTGAACTTCTCATCAAACTCAGCCTCGCTCATCTGGCGGGTAACGAAACCGAATTCACCGGTCACGCCTGCTGCCTTAACACAGCTTACCTGCCCGAATACGGCCTCAACGCCTGCTAGCTTCTCAGCCTCCGTTCCGCTCATGCGGACGAAGAAGGGACGCTTTACGTTTCCTATGCTCATAAGCGGAAGCTCCTCGCTGTCCCAGCCTATATAAACATTCTTCTTAACCTCTACCGCCTTAATAACATCGGAAACCACAGCCGATGCGGTGGGAAGCTTGCCTGCTCCCGAACCGTAGAACATTGCGGGACCAAGGACATTTCCCTTGACATAAACGGCATTTAAGACATCGTTAACACCGTAAAGTGGATGTACGCGGTCAAGCATAACGGGACATACCATGGCAACAACGCCTCCGTCCACCTTCATGCTTATGGCAAGGAGCCTTATTGCTGTCTTTAACTCCTTGGCGTATTTTATATCTGTAGCCGAGATGTTTGTGATACCCTCGGTATATATTTTTTCAAAATCAGTATTCTTACCTGTATATAATGAAGTAAGGATGGCGATCTTACGGCAGGCATCAAACCCTTCTATATCGGCGCTGGGGTCGCGCTCGGCGTAGCCTAAATCCTGTGCGGTCTTTAAGGCCTTGTCGAATTCCCAGCCCTCATCGGCCATCTTGGTGAGGATATAGTTGGTGGTACCGTTTAGTATACCGCTGACCTCAAGGATATCATCAGCCGTAAGGCATTCCTTAAGAGGCCTTATTATCGGAATGCCGCCGCCTACGGATGCCTCGAAGAAGAAGTTGACATCCTGCTCTTTTGCTATGCGGATAAGCTCCGGTCCCTTGGCAGCAACGAGAGCCTTGTTTGAAGTACATACCGACTTGCCCTTAAGGAGCGCATTCTTAACAAATGTATAGGCAGGTTCCACTCCGCCCATGACCTCCACAACGACCGAAATCTCAGGATCGTTTAAGATGATATCATAGTCATGGACCAGTATCTTCTCCACGGGATCCCCGGGAAAATCACGCAGGTCAAGTACATATTTAACATTTATCTCTTCACCCGCATTCTCATTTACTATCGCCTGATTGGTCTTTATGACCTCAACAACGCCCGAACCTACCGTTCCGTAACCCAGTACTGCTATATTTGCCATGTCTGCCCCCGATCTTTTTTAGTTACACTAGTTTACTATAATAACAAGCTAAAGTACAAATTGCAATAGTGACTTTAACCCATCTTTTCACACAGATTCTTAAATTCATCCAGCAGTCCTTCGTAATCCTCATCTATAAAAGCAGCATTGCCTTCCTTGGATGCGAACTCATGCTTCTTGGCCCTCTCCATCAGTC
>JBGUQP010000547.1:0-3966 GCA_045131145.1 Lachnospiraceae bacterium
AACTGCGGAATCAGACTCGGCAAGAGTCACCGAAATAACGCCATTATCCTTGGAATCAATGGTGTATTCGGCAAGAACCCTGTCTGAATTCTTGCCTTCAATATATAATGTAAACGCTTTGTTGTTTAAGTTAGAGAGTCTTGCTGTTCCCGCTTCCGTATCAAAAGTAACGGCTTCGCCCTTAACTACCGAATTACCGTCAACCCTGACATTGGAATCGGTTATCACATACATATTATATGTTGTTGCTTCCGGAAGCCTTGAACCGTTAAGCTTAAGAGTCACTTCATCATAACCGGATCCCTTGACCTCGGATCCGCTGTCGGTGATCTTAAGGTTCTTGATGACTTCGTCTTCATCCTCTGATATCAGGCTTATCTGCGGATTACCGTCTTCACGTACCCTGTACTGCGCGCTCAGACCTTCCGAAAGGCCTGATGCCCTAACGGTGAAGGCGGCATTATCAAGTCCTTCTATATAATATACGCCTCCGTTATCCTTCTTCATTTTACCAGCAAGTTCGTTGTCATATTCAAGAGAACTGCTGCCGGTAATATCAAGATAGAATGAATCAGAATTCTTCATACGGCCGGTATTGATGTAAAGAGTCACATCCTTCCTGCCCGTAACCTCGATCTTATCTCCGGATGCATTTACCGATGATTCCTCACTTATAAGTGCGTCCTCATCCGCTGCGCCGATCTTGATATCGATCTCCTTGGCGGGAGCTTCATCTGTTACGAGCTCGTCGCTGCCCTTCTCTTCGGATAGTACGGTATCCTGAGCGGGTTCATCGATCGTGATCACATCACCGCCGGCCTCATCCTGACTGATCACAGCTTCATCGGCCAAAACGACGTTATCATCGTTAACGCTGGCCATTACGCTGTAGGTGTTTTCCATGAGCATGGCCGTAAGGGCCACCATGGCTACAATTGATTTAAGCAACCTTCTTTTCTTCATTTTTCTCTCCTTTAAACTGCGTTATGTAAACTACCTGCAAAAGGGCATAGCCCCCCTGTATTAATAAAGACTTTATAAATTCGGAGAATGGTCCACAATATTTAAAATTGTTTTTAATGTTTTGTCACAAAAGAATATTCAAATAAAAAAATTCCGGCCGGATTTAATATCCGGCCGGAATAAAAATCATTTCATTGAACTGTTATTGCTTTCCGTGTACCCTTTTCCTTCTGCTTGCAAGCATCCAGATTATAGTACCCACGCAAGCCACAAAGAGTGTAAGCCAAAGGGCTATGGCACTTGCATCTCCCGTTGCCGGGCCTACCCTTGTTCCGAGAACACCCTTCTTAGGTGCGCTCCTTACTCCAAGTACTCCTGATACCTTCTCTTCCGGAGGTACTCTCTCTCCAAGTACACCGGTGTCGGTATCTTCAGGATTATTGACTATATCGCCAAGATCTATGGTCGTCCCGGCGCTGGATGCGTTCACGGTAAATGTATAAGCCAATGTTTCGCCGCCTGCATCCTTTGCTATCGTATATCCTTCGGGTGCCTTGGTCTCTACGAAATAGTAATCATCCCAAGGAAGGTTATCAACCCTGATCTCGCCCGATGAATTGGTTGTATATGTTCCGTACCTGTAATAGCCTTCAGGATATATCGTCGAACTTATTGCCTGTCCGGAAGTTCTCGGAGTCTTTGCATAGAGCTCAAACTCAGCACCTTCAAGACCTCTTGTGCCTGTAGCTCCTACCTTGCGGAGCTTAACCGCACCTACCGATTCCCTGTTAAGGTAGGTCAACTCAACAAGCTTGGATGAATCAGCGATCGTGAAGCTTAACTTCTCGCTCGATAATACATATCCTTCGGGTGCTTTTGTCTCAACAAAGTAGTAGGTACCCTTAGGCAGATCTGTTATCTCAAGGCTTCCTGACGAATTAACGGCAAATACTCCGTTACTTGTTGCAGATGTTACCTTGTACTTACCGGCAGAACCCGTTGCATAGATCCTGGTAGCGTTATTGGTATAGAGTGCGAATTCAGCACCGGCAAGAGCCTTCCTGGTTTCGCTGTCCTGCTTAACAAGTCTTACTGATCCAATTATCGGCTTATCGGTCATGGTTACTGTAATATCACCACCGTTTGCCGGTACCGTAAAGCTTATATCTCCAGCCAGTTCGTAACCATCCGGAGCAGCAAGTTCACGAAGCGTATACGACTTGCCTGCCGTCAGATCACTCTCAACCACATGTGCGCTGTTTCCGCTGATCCACTTCTCTACCTGGGTCTTTCCGTCGTAGATCGCAAGTGTCGCACCCGAAAGAGGTTCGCGGGTATCTGCATCGATCTTCTGTATCTTAACTGTTCCCTTGGTATTGAAGAAATCATAACCCTTCTGTTCAGTCAGATAACCGTTGATAGCACGCTCAGATACGGTATACTTGATCACCTTTCCGTTAGCATCATACTTAGGAAGCGGATCACCTGCCGAATCCTTGCTGAATTCATAAGTCGTTGCAGGTGCCTTGATGGTATAGGTATTGATCACCTTCTTGCCGCTGCCAACCGCACTTGAGTAAAGATCGATCACAACATCGGGTCTTGTCGCCGGATCCTTAACCTTATCATTCCAAGTCTTGGTGCCCTTGATATCGGTAAATTCAGCCGACTCAACGTTTGTAAATATCACACCTGAGATTGGCTCGCCCGTAGCAGCCTTCTTAATGGACTTGGTCACCTTAAGAGCAGGTGTTCCGTCATAAGCAACTGTGACATCAACATCATACTCCGTATTATCGTATACAATGCCGTCACTCTCAAACACTGTATTGTTCTCGGTCCATGAACCATTTGCGGGCTTGGTCTCTATGATCCTGTAGTACAGGGTTCTTGATTCCTCATATTCACCCTTTTCATTCTTCAGGACTTCCTGATCATACTCAGGTATGCTGAGCGTAAACTTGCCTGCCGCATCTGTTCCCTTGACATCGATAAGTGTCTTATTCTGAGTTCTCGCTTCATCGGAGTACTGGTAGATCGCGAAGTTGTACTTATCCTTAAGCGATCCGGCAAGCCCTGCATCATTACCGAACTGATCATTCACATACTTGGAACCGGTAAATTCTACGCTGCCTGTTGCCTTGAACTCATTTACAAACTCGAAATAATTTTTGTTTGCAAAGTCATATTCTACCTTATTGTTGTCTGAGTAAACCTTCTCAACCTTAACAACCTTTGCATTCAGTATGATATGGCCATCCTTGCCGGCAACATCATTACCCTTCTCATCCTTCTCGGTCTGAACATCCACATATACCTTGAACGATGCTGTATCGCACTTGATGCCTTCCCTGTTTATGTTGTTCTCACTTATCGTATATGTGTGGATACCTGTGTCATCAACAGGGATGAGGTTGGCCGATACACCTTCGGCACGGTCGGGATTGGCTTCAAACGTACCGTATCTGTAGTTAAGGAAGCTGATATCAACATTGCCGTCCTTATCCTTTGCGTTAAAGGCAACAACACCCGGTACACCGTTTCCATCCTCTGTATTGGTTCTTGTTACGGAAGCTCCCGACTTATCATCGGTAAGTGTGAATTCAAACCTGTCATCCTTGTTAAGGCTTCGACCGGTCATCTTCTTAACACCGACGATATCAATGGATCCCTCGCTGTTCCTGGTATTGATAAAGGTATCCGTCATGTCCTCATCTGAAAGTGCAAACGCTTTGAGCGGAACCCACTTCAACCCATCAATGGGAGGTACGGTGTACATATGCCCATCATTATCATCAACTGCCTTAACTGTAAGTTCAAATACCTGAGGTGAGTACTCAATGGATTTATCCTCACCAGGAACCTCGGTAGCATAGTAAACAAACTCTCTGCTTGCTTCACCTGTCTCAAGATTAATATCAAGATCGGTATACTTATACTTGATATCGCCTACATAAATCTCTCCTAAAGCTATCTCTCTTCCGTCAGGATAGTAGATAGATC
>JBGUQP010000548.1:0-8417 GCA_045131145.1 Lachnospiraceae bacterium
GGCGGCAGGCTATGAAGGTAATTAAGAGGTTTACTGATTTTATAAGAAATCCCGAAGTCGACTTTCAGGTACGGCTTTTCAGTATGATAACGGCTATCGGCGTATCAGGTGTTTTGATAGCTTTTTTGGGGGATATCATTTTTGGTGAAAGCATTATCGAGATTGTTGTGCTTGGCATCACCATACTCATAACGCCTACGATCTCGGTATGTGCCATTAAGTTTAACAGGCTTGATCTCGGTGCGGCCATTATTGCTGTCCTGATCATATTTTTTATACTTCCGGTGGTTTTTTTCTTCGGAGGCGGGCTGTTTGGCGGCGCTATAATCTGGATAGTTTTCTGTTATCTGTATATAGGGTTAATCCTTAAGGGGGTCAGGAGATATGTGATGCTGACCCTGCTTACAGCTTCGACGATAATTGAGTTTCGGATAGCATATATCTATCCGGAGTATGTGCATCAGCACACGACGGATATGTTTTATTCGGATGTGGGTCTGTCTGTCATAATACTTGGTCTTGTAACCTATATTACGGTTGCTTTCCAGAACCTTCTTTTTATTGATGAGAACAAGAGGGCCAAGGCAGAAGCCGAAAAGGTTGAGAGGCTGAACAGGGCACAGAACCGGTTTTTCTCAAACATGAGCCATGAGATAAGGACACCTATCAATACCATTCTGGGACTCAATGAGATCATTCTGCGTCAGAATGACATCTCAGAAGAGGTGGCTAATGACTCGAGAAGTATTGAGGGAGCCGGCAAGATGCTGCTTACGATCATCAATGACATCCTCGATATGAGCAAGCTCGAATCCGGCAACATGGATATAGTACCGGTCAGTTATCAGATAGGAGACATGCTGTCTGAGATAGTAAACATGGTATGGTCGAGAGCTGAATCCAAGGGACTTAGGTTTAAGATAGATGTAGATCCGTCGACCCCGACGGAACTTTTCGGAGATGAAGTCCGTATCAAACAGATACTTATAAACATTCTGACCAACGCGATAAAATATACCAGGGAAGGTCTTGTGAAGCTCTACGTTGAGAGTGATCCCATGGGTGACAACGAGGTCATAATGACCTTTGCGGTTACCGATACCGGAATAGGTATCAAGAAAGAAGCCATTCCTCATCTTTTTGATGCATTCAGGCGCATGGATGAAGAGAAGAACAGGAATATTGAAGGAACCGGTCTGGGACTTGCGATAGTAAAACAGCTGGTTGATCTGATGGGTGGGGACATAACGGTCAACAGTGTGTATATGCAGGGCACTACCTTTGTTGTCAAGCTCCGCCAGTCCATAGTCAATCCGCAGGCTGTCGGTAATATAGTCATAGGAACCAAGAACGACGGAAACGAGAGAACTTATTACCAGCAGAGCTTTGAGGCTCCGGAGGCTTCGATCCTCATAGTTGATGATAACGAACTTAACCTGCGCGTTGAATCCAAGCTGCTTGCGGATACCAGGATAAATGTTGAAACGGCATTAAGCGGTGAGGAAGCTTTAAAGCTTACCCTGCTCAAGCAGTATGATGTCATCCTTATGGATCACCTTATGCCCGAGATGAACGGTATAGAGTGCTTAAGTCTTATAAGGGGGCAGGCCGGGGGCCTTAACAGTTCCACGCCCGTGATCGTGCTTACAGCCAATGCCGGATCGCAGAACCAGGAACTTTACAGGGTGGCCGGTTTTGAAGGATACTTATGTAAACCTGTTTCCGGTGAGCAGCTGGAAGCCATGCTCTTACTCCATCTGCCGGGGGATAAGGTACTAAGAGCCAGAGATACCATGCAGGATGGTATGACAGTTGAAACGGAACTGTTTGTAAGAAAGGCATCCGTTGCAATAACAACAAGCTCAATGTGCGATATTCCGGCACATGTGATAAGAAATCTGAATATCGGAGTTGTTCCTTATAAGGTATGTACGGATAAGGGCGTTTTTCTTGATGAGCAGGAGATAGAAGCTGTCGAGGTGATCAAGTATCTTGCGGGCGGAGACAGGACTGCCAGGACCCAGTCTCCGGATATAATAGATCTTGAGCAGTTTTTTGCAAATCAGCTTAACAAGGCCAGACATGTCATCCATATAACGGCAGCAGGAAATACTCTCCGTGAATATGGCAGGGCAGTACAGGCAGCCAGGGCTTTCGGCAATGTTACAATAATCGATTCCGGAAGGCTGTCCGGTTCAATGGGAATGATGGTTCTGGCGGCCTACAGAATGGCCCAGCAGAATTACGAGGTCGGAGCAATAGTGGAAGAGCTGGAAGCTCTTAAGAGAAGGCTGCCCTGTACCTATATCGTCGGTAATACCGACTTTATGGCCATGGCAGGTCATATAAACCGAAACTTTAATACGATCGTCAAGTCATTCATGCTCCATCCCGTGATCAATTTACGGGAAGGTAAGATGGAAGCCGTCAGGTTTATGTTCGGAAGCCTTAAAAGTGCCTGGAAGAAGTATATCGATCATACTTTAAAGGGCCATGAGCATGACATAGATAATGATCTTATTATTGTCGCTTACGTCGGCATAAGCGGAGACGATCTTGAATGGATCGAAGAGCAGATAAGGAGCAGGATAGGAGTAAGAAAGCTTATTCTCCAACCGGCGTCGGCAACCACTGCTGTTAACTGCGGACCGGGTACCTTTGGTATTCTCTATATGAACAGAGGAGTGCGGTCTTATAACCTAAGCTCCCTTATTCCCGAGGAAATTGATCATCCGGATGATAATAAGAATGGTGAAGGTGATGTAGCCGCCTTTAATGATCATTACAGACAGGCCGGGGGCTTGACTATAAATGTGAACAGGCCTGAATGGTATGAAATGCTTGAGGGCATCGACGGAAGGGAAGGAATAAAAAACTGCGGCGGAGAAGATGCCTATAAGCCGGTTCTTAAGATATTCCATGAATCGATAGATGAAAAAGCAAAAGAGATACGCGATTTCTATGAAGCGGGAGATCTGGAAAATTACGGTATAAGAGTACATGGTCTTAAGTCTTCTGCACGTATAATAGGTGCCGCAAAGCTGGGCGCCGAAGCCCAGAGCCTTGAGACAGCCGCCAAGGAAGCAGATAAAGAATACATAAGGCTGAATCACGAAGCTTTTTTGAATCACTATCTGAAGTTTAAGGAAATCCTTGCATGGGTATGTGCAGACTCATCAGATAAAAAGGATGATACGGAAATAAATAAACCTACGGCAGATCCCCTGATAATAGAAGGGATGTTCGAGGCGGTCAAAAAGGCTGCCGAAGAGATGGATATTACAGGTGTCGAAGAAGCGGTCGCCGAGATAGAGGGTTATGCATTAGAGGAAGATGTTCAGGATGCCATCGATAAGATAAAGAGTTTTTCGGAAACATTTGACTATGAAGGGATATTGGCAACTATAATAGAGACGGGAGGCAGTGATCTATGACAGGAGAGAGTGGAAAAGTAGTTTTGGTAAGCGGTTCAAGAGGGATCATTGTAAAAGGAGTATTGCGAAAACTTGAGGATGCCGGTGTGGATGTGGTTTTTTGCGAGCCCAACGTGACGACCATAAGTGCTTTTGAGGATACAGCAGAGATATTTGCCCTGTATCTTTCGGATGACGTTGAAGAGCTGCGTGAGACGATAGTTTACCTCAATGATATTGTCAAGGAGCGGGAGAAGGATATGGTGATCATCGGGGAGCATCTTGACCGCCAGACTCTCCAGCTGGCCATACCTGATGTCAGGATAACCGAATGGTACGACAGGCCTCTTGATATGGATGCTTTTATTTCAGGCGTGACATCGATTTTGAGGATGAGGAAGAACCGTTTGACAAGTAAGACCGTACTGGTCGTAGATGACGATCCTTCCTTTGTAAGGATAATAAGGGACTGGCTTAAGGCTGATTATCAGGTTTTCATTGTAACATCAGGTATGCAGGCCATCAGCTTTCTTATGAAAAGAACTGTAGACCTCGTACTGTTAGACTATGAGATGCCCGTGACCACAGGCCCGCAGGTCCTGCGCATGCTGCGCAGTGAACCTGATACCGCGCACATACCCGTTGTTTTCCTTACCGGTATCGGGGATGCGGAATCGGTTAAGCAGGTCATATCCCTTAAACCTGACGGATATATATTAAAGTCGACGCCTAAGCCCGATCTCCTGAATTGGCTTAAGGTGTTTTTTGCAAGCAGAATGTGATCTAAATGGATTCGATCGTCTATACCAACGACAACTGTATAGGGTGTAACAAGTGTATAAAGGTCTGTTCGGCAATAGGTGCCTGTATCTCCAAGGAAGAAGAGGGGAAGGCACGTATTGTGGTAGACGGGAGCAAATGTGTTGCCTGTGGTTCATGTATCGATGTATGTGAGCACAAGGCACGTGAATTCTGTGATGATACGGACAGATTCTTTGAGGACCTGAAAAGAGGTGATAAGATATCACTTCTTCTTGCACCGGCCTTTAAGGCGAATTATCCGGATCGTTACGAGAGTGTGCTCGGCGGTCTTAAAGCCATGGGCATAAAACGTGTTATCAGCGTATCATTCGGTGCGGACATCACCACATGGGGTTATTTAAACTACATAAAGGAGAATGACTTTTACGGAGGGATATCACAGCCATGTCCTGCGGTAGTATCATACATTGAGCACTATATTCCCCAGCTTATTCCGAAGCTTTTTCCGGTACAGAGTCCTCTTATGTGTGCAGCCATCTATGCTAGGCAGGAGCTTAAGATCACCGATAAACTTGCCTTCATCAGCCCATGTATAGCCAAGAAGATCGAGATAGATGACCCCAATAATGCGGGTCTTGTGCAGTATAATGTAACCTTTGACCACCTGATGAAGTATGTTGAAGATCACAAGATAGAAGGGACACCGACCGCAAGCGAAGTGGAGTACGGTCTTGGTTCATATTATCCGACACCCGGCGGTCTTGCTGAGAATGTAAGATGGTTTCTGGGCGATGATGTCTTTATACGTCAGGTCGAAGGAGAAAAGCATCTTTACGAATGGCTTCATAAAAATGCAGACCTTATAAGGGATGATAAAACTCCTTTCCTTCTGATAGATGCCCTCAACTGTTCTCAGGGCTGTATTTGCGGTACGGCTGTGGATACAGGGAAGGCCGGAACAGATGAAGCCCTGTATGAGCTTCTTAAGATAAGGGAGCGTTCCAAGAAAGAAACACCTTCCGATGCCTGGTCCAGAAATGATACACCGCCTGAGCGGCTTAAAAACTACAATGAACAGTTTAAGGGCTTAAACCTTAAGGATTATCTCAGGGAATACAGGGATCTGTCCGGGGACTGCGGGGTTCTTATTCCAGATGATGCTCAGCTTAACGAGATCTTCATAAGCATGAACAAACATACCGAGGAGTCCCGTAAGATCAATTGCACCTGCTGCGGTTATGATTCATGCAGGCAGATGGCTTATGCGATATTCAACGGTTTTAACCATAAAGAGAATTGTATCTATTATGAGAAGGCTATGGTCCATGAACTGGAACTTAAGTCTAAGATAGCCGAGGAGGCGACCAAGGCCAAGAGCGCCTTCCTTGCCAATATGTCGCATGAGATAAGAACTCCCATTAACGCTGTGCTTGGAATGGATGAGCTTATTTTAAGAGAGAGCGGGGAATCTGCGGTCCGGGAATATGCTGCAAACATCAAGCGGTCGGGTAATATGCTTCTTACGCTCGTAAACAATATACTAGATTTCTCCAAGATCGAAGCGGGCAAGATGGAACTCGTGGCCGTAAAATACGACCTTGCCGGGCTTATTTCGGATTCCATAGAGATGATATCCCCAAGGGCTGAGGCCAAGGGCCTTAAGGTCAATGTTTCGGTCGCTAAGGATGTTCCCAGATATCTTTTCGGCGATTCGGTAAGGGTAGGGCAGTGTATTATAAATATCCTGACAAATGCAGTTAAATATACCGATAAAGGAAGTGTATCCCTGCTTGTTGAGTTAAAGTCACGCGACAGACGTATGGCTAAGATCCGTGTGACTATCAAGGATACCGGAATAGGCATAAGGGAAGCAGACCTTGAAAGACTGTTCGGAGCCTTTGAAAGAATAGATCTTGAGCATAACAGAACAGTCGAAGGTACAGGCCTTGGAATGAACATAGTTCAAAGACTTCTTGACCTTATGGGAACGAAACTTTCTGTTAAGAGCGTTTATGGAGAAGGGTCGGAGTTTTCATTTGAACTTGATCAGGGAGTGATCTCGGATGAGACGATTGGAGATATTAACAGAACAGAAAAGAAGAGCGGAAATGACGAGGTATACAGGAGAAGCCTTGTGGCTCCGAACGCTCATATACTGGTAGTTGATGATGCCGAAATGAATTTAAAGGTTATGGAAGGTCTTCTTAAGAGAACCCACATAGCGATAGATTCGGTACTTAACGGAAATGAGGCCCTTGAGCTCATTGATAAGAAAGAATATGACATACTCTTCCTTGATCATATGATGCCCGGTATGGACGGGATCGAGCTCTTTAATGAGATAAAGTCAAGGACAGATAATGTAAACTCGAAGAAACCCTGCATCATACTCACGGCCAATGCTATAGCAGGCGCCAGAGATGCCTATATCAAAATGGGTTTTGATGATTATATGAGCAAACCCATTGACGGTAAGAAGCTTGAACAGCTTCTCATCGATTATCTTCCGGATGATAAATATGAGCTTGTAAGCGGGGAAATTGAAGAAGATAAGTCTGATGTCAGTGATGACAAAGCAAGGTATTTCGAACTTGAAGGAATAGATGCCGCTCTTGGAATCAGGAATTCCGGATCTTTAGATGATTACAGGTCCACCCTGAATGTTTTCTATAACTCAATAGATGATAAGGCAGATGAACTTGACAGCCTGTACGCGGATGAGGACTGGCAGGGATATACCATTAAAGTCCACGCACTCAAGAGTATGGCAGGTATAATCGGGGCAACCGGACTTGCGGGTGAAGCCCTGGCCCTTGAATATGCTGGCAAGGAAGGCAACACTTCATATCTGAAGAGCAACCACGATAAGCTTGCGGCATATTATCGGTCTTTCAAGGATGTGCTTGAGGCCGTATGTACGGATTCGACATCCGGTGAGAGAAGTGATAAACCTATGGCTGATCCGGCTGTATTGGAGAGTGCATATGAGGTTATCAGGGGTGCTGCGCAGGATATGGATATGGATGCCATTGAGGAAGCCATAGAGGAGCTTGATGAGTACAGACTTCCGGAGGATGCACGTATACTTTTCGATAAACTTAAGGCCCTGTGCGAAAATGTCGATTACGATGGGATATCCTGTGAACTTTCCCTTTGTCACATGTGAATGATAATGAAGAAAAATGTTGACAGTGATAAAGGTTGGCGATAATATTCTTGTCATGAGTGCAAAGACGAAAAGCTATATTAACCTAATAAAGTATAAGTTAAATGTATTTATGCCGCTCTTTATCTTTTTTGCAGTGTATATGCTCAGTTTTTCCCTCATAGAGAGGATGGAAGCGCCTGATTATTTCTACACTTATGGGGCGGTCGACAAGATGATCCCCTTCTGTGAATTCTTTGTGATACCCTATTTTGCATGGTTTTTAATGATACCGGGAGTGTGCATCTACCTTCTTTTTGCAAAAGAGAAGGAATATAAGAGAATGAGTTACATGCTCGTTTTCGGAATGGGCCTTTTTATAATTATTTCTATTATAATGCCTACCAAGCTGTATTTAAGACCTTATGTGATGCCAAGAGATAACATCTTCTGCGATATGGTTTCCTGTCTGTACCATACAGATACGTCGACCAATGTCTTTCCGAGCATTCATGTGTACAATACCTGTGTAGCCATGCAGGCAGTGAGGAGATCGCATACAAGACTGTTTAAGAAACCCGGCCTGAGACTGGGGATAGATGTCTTGTCGGTACTTATTATCCTGTCAACGGTATTTATTAAGCAGCATTCACTGCTCGATGTAGCGGGCGGGCTTATTCTCTTTGTGATAGCTGATAAGCTTGTTTCACTGTATGTTTACAACAGGGGACTGGAACCGCTTACAAACAAGAGCAAAATATAAAAAATTAACAATTTGTTCATAATTGTATCACTGATTCCATATATAGTCTCTCGAATCGAAAAAGATACAAAATATTGATGTTATGTATACCTGAGTTGAATAAGAACAGCTTAAAAGCTGATGTGAGAGGGCCTGCAGGGGCTTAACACATCAGCTTTTTTCTGTTATGATAAAATGGATTTGAGTATGGGGAAAATTATACCGCATATTATGTTAACCAAAATCCGGCAGCATAAAGCGGATCATGAAAACAGTAGAATTTAAAATCAGGAGAGGGGAAGACCATGAAGAGAATTAAGATAAGAAAAAGAATAGCAAGGATATTATTATGTGC
>JBGUQP010000549.1:0-18988 GCA_045131145.1 Lachnospiraceae bacterium
TGGATTCCTTCTCAATGCCTTCAAATACGGTGTTCCCCCTCACGCAGGACTTGCCTACGGCCTTGACCGTCTGGTAATGCTCATGGTTGGTGCCGAGAGTATCAGGGAAGTAATGGCCTTCCCCAAGGTTAAGGATGCCTCGGACCTTATGAGTGAAGCTCCAAATGTAGTGGATGACAAGCAGCTTGAAGAGCTTGGCATTAAGATAGATGTGACGGAGGATAAGGATTCCGAGTAACATAGTACGTTGGAACATATAGATTCTTTATGAGGATTATTTATGAAATACTGTAAGAAATGCGGAATGCTGCTCGAGGACAACATGGAGATATGTATAGGCTGCGGTTCTGATGTAACCGATAAGAAGAGCTACTCCAGGTTTCCAGAGCCTGTACAGCAAAAGCTTGACAGCGAAAAGAAGGAAAACGGTAAAAAGATACTGGCTATGATCGCTATAACACTTGTGTTTATAGCTATCCTTCTTATGATCGGCATATACATTTCACAGACATATATGCTCATGAGCCAAAACGATGGTGAGGGCGGCCCTGGAACAGGCATGTTTACCCAGATGCTTTTAAATGCCGGTAAGAATGATAAGGGAGATACAAAAGGAAACAAGAAGAACCGTCAGGTCAAGGATGAAAACGGTACATATTATAAGTATATGACTCTTAAGGATGATAATGGCAATGATATGTTTACGGCTGTTTATCCCGAAGATCTGTCAGATGTGGATGTATCACTTGATCTGGAGAGAAATTCCGTTAAGTTTCCCGCGGTATTGTCTTTCGTGGCAACAAATGAAGACAATACCACCCAGCTGACCTTTACTTCGCCCCAGCATTACCAGTACATTTCCGGTACCGGGTTTTCACCTACTGAGGTACAGGAAAACCTTATGGGATGTGTAAGCTTTTATGACTTTAAGGATGTTGAGACATATCTTGATGAGATAATAAGGCAGGCTTATCCGACTGCCAAGAAGATAGAACCCATGGATGAAACCACGGAGGCTGTATCAAGTGCGGGACTCGATAAGCTTGTAAGCATTTACGGGGAAGATAAAACCGATGATCTTGCAGGATTATTCGGCCTTCCGGAAGGAACAAGCTTTTCCCATACGGATACCTATAAATCGGACAGAACCTTCACATACAGGATACTTACAAAGGAAGATCATGCTGTTTCCTGCAGGTTTTATGTTCCGGTATTCTGTGTAAGGTATGATTTTTCGAATCCCGAATATGAGATGAGCGGCAGTATATCCGACTGCTATATCCTTACGGTTTCGAGTTTTGAGGCCGGATCGGATGAGCTCTATGACTGGTATGAGGAAGCATTTTCACTCTTCATAAATAATTTCAGGCTTTCCGACGCCTTTTTAAGCGGAACTATACAATATGCAGAAAACATAAAGGGCGAGATAAACGGCGGGAGGATTCCAAGGATACTTGGCAAGGATGAATTTTCTGACCTTGCAAAATCATCCGAAACCACAGATGCCTTTACAAAGGGTGTGGGCGAATTCCTGTCAGAGAACAAGGATGCGGTTAAGACCTTTAAGGCTGAAGAGTATACAATAAATACAAGTGATTCGATAACTCAGGTATATTTCGATCCCTCAAGGGAGCTCCTATTCGTAACAGGGGATGAAACGGAATATCCCGGTGATGAATATATTGAGTTTGAATGATCTGAAAGGAGTCTTCATTGGATACCGAAGGTGTCATACAACTGGTTGTCTTACTGGTCCTGCTGATACTTTCAGCCCTTTATTCGGGGGCTGAGACAGCACTAACCACAGTAAGCGAGCTTAAACTTAATACACTTGCGGAAGCAGGTGACAGGAAGGCAGCAAGGGTTCTTGATCTTCTGGATAATAAGACCAAGATGCTTAGCGCCATCCTGATCATGAACAATATTGTCAATCTGTCGGCATCGGCCCTTGTTACAACACTGACGGCAAGGATCTGGGGGAATACTTATGTTGCCCTTTCGACAGGTATATTGACCCTGGTCATACTGATCTTCGGAGAGATCAATCCCAAAACGATAGCAACAATACATAATGAAGGACTGTCCCTTCATCTTGGGGGCATCATCATGATCACAATGAAGCTTTTGACCCCCGTTATCTTTATAGTCAACAAGCTTTCCATGCTCTTCCTCAAGATTCTTCGTGTCGATCCCGAAGAGGCCAGATCAGCACTCACGGAGAATGAGATAAGGACTATCCTTGATGCCTCTCATGAAGAGGGCGTGATAGAAACCGGTGAAAGAGAGATGATCGATAATGTTTTTGACTTCGGCGATTCCCTGGCCAAGGATGTTATGATCCCCAGGATAGAAATGACCTGTGTTAATGTTGACGCCAATTACTGGGAATTAAAGGAACAGTTCGAAGTACATAAATATACAAGGATACCGGTTTACGAGGAATCCACCGATAATATTGTCGGTATAATCAACATGAAGGATGTCCTTTTCTATGAGGACATTAACAATTTTAACATTCGAAATGTCATGCGTGAGGCCAACTTCACGGTTGAATACAAAAAGACCAGTGAGCTTATGGTCGAAATGAGGCAGAATCACATAAGCATGATCCTCGTCCTAGATGAATACGGGGATACCGTAGGTCTTATAACCCTCGAGGATCTGCTTGAGGAGATTGTCGGTGAGATCAGGGATGAATTCGATGAAGATGAAGAGAATCTTATCCAGGAGGTCGGAGAAAGGCAGTACCTTGTTGACGGCTCACTTAAGATTGATGATATAAATGACGCACTTGGACTTGATCTTAATTCCGAGAATTATGATTCGATCGGCGGTATAATAATAGAAAAGCTCGAGAGGGTACCGGAAGTCGGTGACAGTGTTGAGCTTGAAGACGGGACGGTCCTTACGACAGTTAATATGGACAAGAACCATATAGAGCAGATCCGGATGGAATTACCCGAGAAAAAAGAAGAAGACGATGCGGAAAACGACCACGAAGTCAGCAGTGAGGCCGAAAACAGCGAAAACTAAAAAAGTTCTTTTATTTGGCAGGATGTTATGTTATACTGCTATGGTGTATATGATTTAAGCAGGGTAATTATGAAGCATGTAAAGACTCTTTCCACAAGGAATTTCAAGAAGTCAATGAAGAACGGCGGATGCGGTGAGTGCCAGACATCATGCCAGTCAGCCTGCAAGACCAGCTGCACGGTTGGAAATCAGACCTGCGAAAAGGCGAAGTAATCACTCCATATAAGTTATGCATTTTAGCATAAGCAGCGAACATGGTCTGTTCGCTGCTTATGTGCGTTAAATTTGTCGAGGTTTTTTGTGATACATCAGTATAAAAATAACGGTTTCAATATAGTTCTGGATGTCAATTCGGGATCCATTCATGTGGTCGATGATATTGTATATGATATGATCGGACTCATTGACAGTAATAAGCTTGAAGGTTCTTTCCGGAAGGTAATAAATGAAGATGAGATCCTTGCATCATCCTATGACGAAGTCAGGGATATCCTGTCTCCCCTGACAAGTAAATACACGGAAGCCGGAATACAGGAAGCCTATGACGAGATAGCCGGTCTTATAAAAGAAGACATGCTGTTCTCTGATGATATATATAAGGATTTTGTTCTTGACTTCAAGAAGAGGAAGACGGTAGTCAAGGCCCTGTGTCTTCATATAGCGCATGACTGTAATCTCGCATGCCGCTACTGTTTTGCAAAAGAAGGTGAATATAACCAAAGTAAGCGTGAACTCATGTCATATGAGGTAGGCAGGAGAGCACTTGACTTTCTGGTTGAGAATTCAGGATCGCGCCATAACCTGGAGGTTGATTTCTTCGGCGGCGAACCACTTATGAACTTTGATGTCATAAAGGACCTTGTTAAATACGGACGGAGTATCGAAGAGGAGAAGAATAAGAAGTTCCGCTTTACCCTTACAACAAACGGGGTTCTTCTCAATGATGAAATACTTGATTTTGCCAATAAGGAAATGAGCAACCTTGTCTTAAGCATTGACGGCCGCAGGGAAGTACATGATAAGATGCGTCCCTTCAGGGGAGGACAGGGAAGCTACGATAAAATAGTAGATAAGTTTAAGCATGCTGCGGATTCAAGAGACCAGATGAATTATTACGTCCGCGGTACCTTTACAAGAAACAACCTCGATTTTTCGGAGGATGTCAAACATCTTGCCGATCTTGGATTTGAACAGATAAGTGTTGAACCCGTGGTCGCCGAGAATACCGAGGAATACGCAATAAGAGAAGAGGATATACCCTTTATCCTTGACCAGTATGATAAACTGGCTGTTGACCTTCTGGAGAGAAGGAAAAAGGGTATACCGGTTAACTTCTTCCATTTTATGATCGATCTTACCGGCGGCCCCTGTGTTGCTAAGAGGTTGTCCGGATGCGGGTCGGGAACCGAGTATTTATCCGTTACTCCAACCGGTGAACTCTATCCCTGCCATCAGTTTGTAGGCAAGGATGAATTCAAGCTTGGGGATGTATATACGGGAATAACGAACAGTGAAGTTCAGAATGAATTCAAGCTGTGTAACGTTTATGCCAAGGAGAAATGCAGGGACTGCTTTGCCAAGTTCTACTGCAGCGGAGGATGCGCCGCCAATTCATTCAACTTTTCCGGTGATATCAACGGCGCCTATGATATCGGCTGTGAGCTTCAGAAGAAGCGTGTTGAGGTTGCCATAATGATGAAGGCGGCCGAATCGGAAATGCAGGAAGATATATAAACGGTATATTGTTCCGATTTTTCGGAACTCAATATATAAAATCAACAAGTTATAAGGGAGAAAAGCAATGAAAAAACGTAACGCAGTCCTTACACTGCTGATCGTGATCGTATTGACGGTAGCCTTTGCGTTCATGGTCGTATACGGTGTCGGAAAGGACAAGGTAGGTGCAGCTAGTGAGATCAAGTTGGGTCTCGATCTTGCCGGTGGTGTCTCCATAACGTATGAGGCTGTAGGCGATGAGAAGCCGTCATCAGCCGATATGGATGACACAATATACAAGCTTCAGCGACGTGTAGAGGGGTACTCTACTGAAGCTCAGGTATATAAGGAAGGCGATGACCGTATCAATATCGAGATTCCCGGTGTTGAGGATGCAAATGCGGTTCTTGCGGAGCTGGGTAAGCCCGGACAGCTGTATTTTATAGCTCAGTATGATGCCAATGGCAATGCCAACTACGAGTCTTCAACCGGACAGCTCAACAAGACTATTGAGGAACTCGAAGCAGACGGATCGATAGTTCTTACAGGTACCGATGTACAGTCGGCTGCAGGCGGAGCTTATCAGGATGAACTTAAAGGTGTTCAGTATATTGTTGAACTTACGCTCACACCTGAAGGAACCAAGAAATTCGCCGATGCTACTACCAAGGCTGTAACAAATCATGATTCCATAATGATCTATTACGATGGTGCGGCAGTAAGTATTCCTACAGTACAGTCGGCGATCACCAACGGTCAGGCACAGATCACAGGTATGGAGGATGCGCAAAGGGCTGAAAACCTTGCATCTACCATAAGGATCGGTGGACTTAAGCTTGCTCTTGAAGAACTCCGTTCAAATGTAGTAGGCGCACAGCTTGGTTCAGAGGCCATATCAACAAGTATCAAGGCCGGTATCATAGGTTTCTGTATCGTGGTAGTATTCATGATCGCGGTATTCTTTATCCCCGGTCTGTGTGCATCACTGGCTCTTGCATTATATATTGTTATCGTAATGGTACTTCTTAACCTTTTCTCGGATGCATTTTCACTTACGCTTACGCTTCCGGGTATTGCAGGTATCATTCTTTCGATCGGTATGGCGGTTGATGCCAACGTTATTACTTTCGCACGTATCCGCGAAGAGATAGCTGCAGGTAAGACAGTCAGCACAGCAATAAAGTCAGGTTACGAGAAAGCCTTCTCGGCAATCCTTGACGGTAACCTTACAACACTTATCGCTGCAGTTGTTCTGGGAATACTTGGAACCGGTTCCATAAAGGGATTTGCCATCACACTCGGAATCGGTATCGTGGTTTCCATGTTCACTGCTCTTGTAGTAACAAGAAAGCTTTTAAATGCTTTCTATGATCTGGGACTTCAGGATGAGAAGTTCTACGGTAAGGCCAAGGCCGGGAAAAACATTGATTTTCTTGGCAGGAAGAACATCTTTATCGGAATATCCATAGCAGCAATAGTTGCAGGCTTTATAGCAATGGGTGTCAATGCCGGAGCAGGAAGGCACGCTCTTAATCTTTCTCTCGAGTTCCTGGGCGGTACTTCTACAAATGTAACCTTTAATGAGAATATGTCGGTGGCGGATATTGATGCCAAGGTTGTTCCAATCATAGAGGAGATAACCGGTGACGGTAATGTTCAGGTCCAGAAGGTTGCGGGTAATAACGAAGTGATCTTCAAGACAAGGACCCTTTCGGTTGATGAAAGAACCGAATTCACCGACAAGATGGTTGAGAACTTCGGTGTTGAAGCCGAGAAGATAACGGCCGAGACGATAAGTTCTACAATAAGTTCGGAAATGAGCCGGAGTGCGGTCATAGCCGTTATAGTAGCCACAATATTCATGCTGCTCTATATCTGGATAAGGTTCTCGGATGTCAAGTTCGGTTTCGGTTCGGTAATTGCTCTTTTACATGACGTTCTGGTAGTACTTGCATTCTACGCATTCTCCCGTGTATCTGTAGGTAATACCTTTATAGCATGTATGCTTACGATAGTCGGTTATTCAATTAATGCCACCATCGTTATCTATGACAGGATACGTGAAGTGTTAAGGGATAACCAGTACAACACGATGTCTCTTGAAGATAAGGTGAACATGTGTGTAAACCAGACACTTACAAGAAGTATATTCACATCGCTGACAACCTTCATAATGGTTGCCGTACTGTATGTGCTTGGTGTTACATCAATAAGAGAATTCGCACTTCCTCTTATGGCAGGAATCATATGCGGTACATATTCATCGATCTGCCTGGCAAGTGCCCTGTGGTATATCTTTAAGACCAAGCTTGTGAAGAAGGCTTAAAATATAAAAAATACCTCAACCGCGCACATGCGGTTGAGGTATTTTTTTGCCGTAAAATGAACAATAGCCATTCGAATGAATGGCTATCGCACATTTATGAGGGGGAGATAGTGGGTGTGTCTCAACTATCTTTAAATGTATATTACTACCTAATTATGTCATAAATATGAGTACACTATAAAAATATAATAAAAAACATATATTTTTTATAAATTTTCATAGAATAACCAAATCATTTCGGATAAAAATCTATCACATACAGAAGTAAATGGTGTAAAATATACAAGGATAATTACGTTTGCGATTACAAAGGGGTAAGTATGAAGCTTAGGGAACTTCTTGATGATATTAAATATACATGTATTAAGGGCGATATTGAACGTGATATTAGCGGACCGGTTTATGATTCCAGGAAGATTACGAAAGGCTGCGTCTTCGTATGTATTAAGGGAGCTAATTTTGACGGTCATGATGCTGCATTGGAAGCCTCGAAGATGGGGGCAGCTGCCGTAATAGTTGAAAGGGAAGTAGAAACTCAGTCAGATACGGCAGTGATCCTTGTTGATTCCACAAGATATGCAATGGCTCATATTGCATCGGCGTGGAACGGACATCCATCACGTAAGTTGAAAACAATAGGTATTACCGGAACCAAAGGTAAGACAACAACCACATATCTGATCAAATCGATTCTTGAGAATGCCGGTTACAGGGTCGGCCTTATAGGTACGATAGAGGTGATAATCGGAGATAAGCATATTCATGCCGATAATACAACTCCCGAATCATATGTTTTACAGGACTATCTTAAACAGATGGCAGATGAGGGGCTTGATGCTGTGGTAATGGAAGTTTCATCGCAGGGACTTATGCTGCACAGAACTGCGGCGATTGATTTTGATCTGGGGATATTTACGAATATAGAGCCTGATCATATAGGGCCCAATGAACATACAAGCTTCGAACACTACCTTGAATGTAAGAGCATGCTCTTTAGACAATGTAAAACAGGCATACTTAACGGTGACGATAAGCACCTTGATGCGATACTTAAGAACCATACCTGTATAGTTGAAACCTACGGACTGGGAGACGGATGTGATCTTAAAGCCCAGGATATTGAGCTTATAAAGGACGGAGGGGCGCTTGGGGTTAAATTCAGTACAAGCGGACTGATAAAGCTTGAAGCCAGGGTCAATACACCCGGCAGGTTCTCAGTATACAATGCCCTTTGTGCGATAGCTGTGTGCCGGCACTTTAATATTTCTGAGGATGATATCAAAAAGGCATTGCTTGAAGCAAAGGTCAAGGGAAGAATAGAAATGGTACACGTTTCGGATGACTTCACCCTTATGATCGACTACGCACATAATGCCATGGCTCTCAACAGCCTTCTTACAACACTTAAGGAATATGAACCCGGAAGGCTTGTAAGTGTTTTCGGCTGCGGAGGGAACCGGTCAAGGCTCAGACGCTTCGAAATGGGCGAGGTGTCGGGAAGGCTTGCTGACCTGACGGTCATAACCTCGGATAATCCCAGATTTGAAGAACCGCTTGACATCATAAAGGATATCGAGACAGGTATTGGCAAAACGGACGGGAAACATATATCCATACCCGACAGGAGAGATGCCATTAAATATGTTATAGAGAACGGTCAACCGGGGGATATAATCGTTCTTGCCGGAAAGGGACATGAGGATTACCAGGAGATAAAGGGGAAGAAATATCCCATGGATGAACGGGTTATGATACAGGAGATATTGAAAGAACTTAATTAGGGGATAGCCATGGAAAGGGAAAAGAATACAGATATAATAAGGGACGGAATTGACGGTGCATCGAAGGATATGCAGCGTTTAAATGATATATTGAATGAGAAGGATGCCCCATCCAGGCTTTTATGGCTTGGACAGGATGCATTCGGGAACATTTACCGTTACCTTATGAGGTATATAAACAGATATAATACGGAAGCATATAAGCTCCTTTTTACCGTAAGGAGCAAGGATGAGAATGCATCGGAGGATGATATACGAAAGGTGGCTGACAGCCTGGGAGAGATAATAAAGACTCACTTAAGGAACAGTGACCTTATGATGCAGACAAAGCCGGGTCAGTATTTCCTGCTCCTCCCGGAGCTGTCATCAAAAGATCTCAACATGGTTGTCGAGCGTATTTTCAAGCTGTGGGAAGACAGTATACATTCCGACAGGTTTGTTCTTGTTTATGAAATAGAACTTATACAGCATGAGGAAAACGGCAAGTCATTGTCCGACAAGGATAATGCCTGGGTAATAGTGGTAGATGATGATGTCAGTATCCTAAAATCCGCAGGAAAGATATTGAGTGATGAAGGCATAAGGGTAACAGCTCTTAAATCAGGAGATTCACTCCTTGATTATGTGGAAACAAACGGAGCTCCGGATCTTGTCCTTCTGGATATCATGATGCCCGGACTTGACGGGTTTGATACACTTAAGAGACTTAAGAAACTTCGCTACGGAAAACCCGAGATACCTGTTATCTTTCTCACCGGAAATGATGATGAAGGGGCGGAAGAGAAAGGACTTACTCTCGGAGCGCTTGACTTTATAAAGAAGCCATTCACGCCTGCCGTTCTCACTCTGCGTGTAAAGCATATGCTTGAGCTTCTGAACCTGCAGGCCAATCTTTCTTCGGAAGTCGACAAGAAGACCGAAGAGGTTGAGCACCTTTCTATACATATAGTCCAGTCTCTGGCCAATGCGATAGATGCCAAGGATAAATATACCAAGGGTCATTCGGGCCGTGTCGCCGATTATGCCCGTGAAATAGCAAGAAGGGTAGGCTATGGAGAGAAGAAAATAAATGATGTTTACATGATGGGTCTTCTTCATGATGTTGGTAAGATAGGTATTCCCGATGAAGTGATAAACAAGCCTGCCAAGCTTACCGACGAGGAGTATGATGTCATTAAGCAGCACCCTGTAATGGCTGCAACGATCCTTGAGAATATAAGAGAGATGCCTCAGCTTACGGTAGGCGCCAAGTGGCATCATGAGCGTTACGACGGCAAGGGGTATCCCGACGGACTCAAGGGGGATGATATCCCGGAAGAGGCCCGTATCATCGCAGTTGCTGATGCATATGATGCAATGAGCAGCCGCAGGAGTTACAGGGAAGCCCTGTCACAGGAGCATGTAAGGGAACAGATAATAAAGGGTACAGGTACACAGTTCGATCCTAAGTTCGCCAAGATAATGCTTGAGATGATGGATGAGGATCCCGAGTATAAAATGAGGGAATGATCTTTAAGGGGAAAGGACAGTAGGTATGGAAGAACGCGAACTGAGAAGTGAGCTTAAATCACTCTCGCAGGTACTGCTTGTTTCTGTTGATACGATTTTTTCTATTCTTCTTGTTGCTCTTAACAGGATACTTAAATGGGAAGCATGGATACTTCCCATCTTTATTATAGGAATGCTCGTATGCTGGCTGGTTCATATAGGAAAGAGGGGAACGGCCAGAATACGGATATATATTTATGCTCTTATAGGCATCTTTGAACTCTTTTACTATATCGTAAATATCAATTCCATATTTGATTCCTCGGCACTGATAATAGTTTCCCTCATACTTCTTGCAATGACAGAAGAGAGGGCTATCATACTTCTTGACTTTTGTATGGGATACATGGGTATGTTCCTTAATCTCATCATCAATGATACTTTCAGTCAGCTCAAAGGTGATTATCAGCTGATGACAAGGATAGCTGCAGAATTCCTTGTTGTATTGATCGCAACGGTCCTGACCGAATTTCTTATAAGGGCATGGCTGGATTCGGAGAGTCTTTATAAAAGCAGGATAGATGAGGTTATAAAGGAAAATGAACTGGCAAACAAGTTTCTGGCCAACGTATCACACGAGATACGAACTCCCGTCAATGCCGTTATAGGACTGTCGACAGTTCTTGAGACAGAATCACTCCCAATGCGTGTAACCGAAAACATAGATGCCATCCGTACCGCAGGGCACAGACTTGGCGACCAGATCAGCGATATCCTTGACTTTACCGAGCTTGATATGAATAAGCTTGCTGTAAACGAAGAAACCTACATGGTCACATCTTTGGTCAATGATCTCCTTACACAGCTTAGCTTCAAGGAACGCAGCGAACTTGAGCTTGTTATCAATCTGGAACCGGACACTCCCTCCGAACTTATCGGAGACCCGATGAAGCTTAAAAAAATCCTGTGGCACCTTATAAACAACGGAATGAAGTTTACGGATACCGGTGGTGTATATGCTCATATTTATTCCAATAAAAGGGATTATGGTATAAATCTGGTGTTTGAAATCACGGATACCGGTATAGGAATGTCCGCCACGGAACTTGATAAGATATACAACAAGTATTATCAGGCTGATTCCGGCAGGGCAAGGGCAGTGGGGGGACTTGGTCTTGGAATCCCTATCGTAAACGGTTTCACCCAGTGTATGGGCGGCTTTATGACAATAAGCTCCACAGAAGGTGAAGGAACCCTTGTCAGGGTAAGCATACCTCAGAAGGTTCATTCCCATGAACCCGGAATATCCGTGATAAATGCTGATTCTTTATGCTGTGCCGCTTTTATGGGCTATGAGATGATAAGGGATCCGAGAGTCCGGGAATTCTATGATGAAATGATATATGATTTTGTCACCAAACAGAATATTCCCTTCCACAGGGTAACAACACTTGAAGAACTCGAAAAACTGATAACATCCTACAGGGTTACTCATGTTTTTGTCGGTCCCAATGAGTATATTACCGAAAAAGACTATATTGATGCCCTTGCATCCGAAGTATCGGTTTCCGTAATAGGTTACGAAGGGATAATAAGAGATCTTGGCAAGGATATTAACTATATTCCCAAACCCCTCTATGGCGGCAATCTTGCCAATGTACTAAATTCTTATTTCAAAGAAGGCAATATACTTGAAAACCTCGGCAGGCTGACATTCCCCGGTATCAAGGCACTCGTGGTCGATGATGAACCAATGAACCTTATGGTTGCAAGGGGTATCCTTGAGGGCTACGGAATGACCGTAGATACAGCCCTGTCCGGATACGAATCTGTTGAGATGTGTGAAGCGGGTGATTATGAGATCGTTTTCATGGACCACATGATGCCGGGTATGGATGGTATCGAAGCCATGAAAAGGATCCGGATATCCTTAAGCAAGCTCAAAAAGGAAATATATATGATAGCCTTAACGGCAAATGCGATAAGTACAGCCAAGGATATGTTCATGGCCGAGGGCTTCGACGGATTTGTCCCCAAACCGATTGAAACGGCTGAGCTTGAAAGAGTCCTTAAACATGTTCTGCCCAGGACCTGCTATACCTATGAGGCAGAGGAGAAGGAGAGCGTTGCATACAAGGATCTTGAACTGTTGAATTATAAATATATGGATGAAGCTTATTCACGTGCGGATGAGGAACTAAACACAAGCCTTTCGGGAGAACGGAAAGATGACAAATATAAGGACCTTCGTTCACTGTCCGTAAATACTATGGCAGGACTTCGGTACTGTAAGAACGACAGGGACTTCTATGATGAACTTCTCATGGAATATGCCAGAGACAGAAACAGTAAGGCAGAAGAACTTGAACGTCTTTATCAGGAAGGTGAATGGGATGAGTATAAGATCAGGATCCATGGTGTAAAGTCAACATCCAAAATGATCGGGGCATCCAATCTTTTCGAAAGAGCGAAGCTGCTTGAAGATGCTGCCGGGGCCCATGATACTGAGCTCTTAAAGAAAGAACACCCTGATTTTATGCCTAAATACATACAGCTTATGGATCTTATCGGAAATATGTTTGATGAAGCAGCGGATCCCTTTAAAGACAGTGATGTCCTTGAATTTGAACCAAAGGAGAAATAATGGGAGCAATAAAGAACTTTTACCATTCGGCATTTGATAATAACAGGCCAATAAATGAGCGGTTGTTCGTAAGAATGGCTACAGTTGCACTTGATGCACTTTTTCTTTCTGCTATTGCAGGGATCCTGATAGGCGAGAATGAAAGGGATATCATTGTTCTTTTTGCCTCCTTCCTCATATACATTCCGATATATGTACTTTCGATCAAATACAATAAAATAAATACTGCCGCCAATGTCACGGCCATACTTATAACGGTCATACTGCTTCCCCTTACATTCTTTATGGGTGGAGGAGTTTACGGAGGAGCCCCCCTCTGGTTTGTATTTTGTACGCTTTTCATATGCATGACAACCGTTGGCAAGGTTAGGATCATTCTCCTTGCAGTTGATATCCTGCAGGCAGTTTTTTGCTATATGACCCGGTTTTTTAATCCTCATCTGATAAAAGAACACTCATCTTCGGTAGCCTATCTTGACTCGTTCATCTCCCTCATTTTTGTTTGTACAATGATCATATATATGGTCCTGTATGAGATATCGATACTGAATAAGGAAATGAAAAAGTCGATGGAACAGAGCCGGGAGATCGAAAAGCTTAACAAGGCACAGGGCAGGTTCTTTTCAAGCATGAGCCACGAAATAAGGACCCCCATAAATACTATAATAGGCCTTAACGAAATGATATTAAGAGAGGACATCTCCGATGAGGTAGCTCAGGATGCAAGAAATATACAGTCGGCTTCTAAACTTCTGTTAAGCCTTATAAATGATATCCTTGATATGTCCAAGATCGAATCGGGACGAATGGAACTGGTACCGGTTGTTTATGACATCGGAGAAATGCTTTCTGAACTTGTCGGTATGATGTGGATAAAGGCTCAGGAGAAGGGGCTTGAATTTCATGTGGATATAGATCCGGGGATTCCTTCCAAGCTTATCGGTGATGAAGTGAGGATAAAACAGATACTGATAAACCTTCTGAGCAATGCGATAAAGTATACCGGTGAAGGATCGGTTACCCTGTCTATAAGCTATGAACAAAAGGGACCCGGGCAGGCTGTTTTAACCTACACTGTAGCCGATACCGGAATAGGAATAAAAAAGGAGAGCATCCCCCATCTTTTTACAACCTTCAGGCGAGTTGATGAAGCCAATAACAGACTTATAGAAGGAACAGGGCTTGGCCTGTCGATAGTAAAGGAATTCGTTGAGCTTATGAACGGCGAGATAACGGTTAACTCCATATATACTCAGGGTTCAACCTTTATTGTCAGGATCCCTCAAAGAATCGTCGATGAAAGTACTGTCGGGGAACTAAGCATGGAAACGAGGCATGCCCTTAATGCACGCAAGCACTACAGACAGTCATTTGAGGCCCCGGATGCGAACATTCTCGCCGTGGATGATAATGCCGCAAACCTCCTTGTAGTAAAGAAACTTTTACGGGATACAAAGGTTTCCATAGATACTGCGGCAAGTGCCGAAGAAGCTCTTAAAAAGACACTTGAGAAATCATATCATGTTATTTTTATGGATCACCTTATGCCCGGGATGGACGGGATCGAGTGCATGCACAGAATACGTGAACAGACCGGAGGATATAACAAAAATTCAAGGATCATCGCCCTTACCGCCAATGCAGGCAGCGATAATAAGACCCTTTATGCCAAGGAGGGTTTTGACGGATATCTGCTTAAGCCTGTTACCGGTACGGATCTCGAGGATGAGCTCATAAGACAGCTTCCGAAAGAGCTTCTGAATCTTTACGAGAATCATGAGGAAGAGAATGAGGATGATATTAAGCTTGCTGAAATAAAACGACGCAGGTTCCCTGTTATGATAACCACCGAGTCAGTGTTCGATCTGCCGGCGGAATATTCCATACTCAGGGATATCGATGTTATACCTTATCATGTGATAACCGATGAGGGTGACTTTTATGACGGAATTGAGGCAGAGTCACGTGGGCTTCTGTCATATATAAAGAATCCGGATAAATCGGTAAAGACGGAAACACCCGGCGAGGATGAGTATGAACGGTTCTTTGCGTCCTGCCTTATGAAAGCCAATAATGTCGTTCATATAGCCATGGGCTCCAAAGTTGCTGACGGATATGATAAAGCCCTGAGAGCTTCTGAAGCCTTCGATAATGTAACCGTTATAGACAGCGGACATTTATCAAGCGGTATGGGATTGTGTGTACTGGAAGCCAGGAAGCTCTTGAAGGAAGGATGTTCACCTGATCAGATCAAGGACAGGATTGAAGCAGTTAAGAACCTTATATACACCGGCTTTGTGGTGGATGATACGGCTTACCTTACAAGGTCAGGTTTAATGCCACAGGTCCTGAATACCTTGTGTAACGCTTTCCTGCTTCATCCGGTACTGATCATGCAGAACGGCAGGATGTCCGCAAAGATGATGGCAGGCAGCCGGAAAAGGGTATGGGAACGATACGTAAGAAGGGTCCTTAAGAACACGGACAATATCGACAAAGAAGAAATCTATATAACACATGTCGGCCTTGAACAGGAGGAACTTCAAAAAATCCGGGATATTGTTGAGAAAAGAATAAAGGTCGACAGGATAGTATTTCAGAAGGCTTCCAGCGCATTAAGTGTCATATGCGGTCCCGGTTCCTTCGGAATAATATTTAAAAAGATCAAATAAGCGATTTTACTTGCTTTAAGACATCCGAATGGTAAAGAAGACAGAAGGGTTTAACCTTTGTTAAATACAGAGTGAGAGGGATTTGAATGAGAAGAAAAAAACATACCGGAAGAATACTGGCGATCATAGTGATTACAGCTTGTTTTACAGGTGATGTATACGGAACGGGTATTACGACGTATGCCTCTGAGCTTATATCGGATGACTCCCTGATCCGGGAAGATATATCCAGGGCTTCCGTATATCTGTCTGACATCCCGGAGGATGCCGATGAGGTCAATGCTGATATGGTAAGTTCCGAACCTTCGGCAGCATCGGTAGCCTATCAGACGGGTGTAGCAACTGTCGGGGAGTTCGTCCCCTACGGTAAGGCGCTCGCACCAATGCTCAACGCATTCGGCGCGTCACTTAACAGCGGCACGTCAACCGAGGATGTAAGCAAAGCCATAAACAGTATAAACAAAGAGGTGAACGGGCTCAGCGCCCAGCTTTCCGATTTTCGTTCGGATATGGATCAAAAGATGAATGAGCTGAAAAGCAAAATGTCAAAAGAGATCAATACCGCTTTGGATAAGGTGAGGAATAACATCTTCATAAACGGTGTCGGATCCGAGCTTGACATCCTTCATACCCAGGTGAGCGGCATAGCCGCCAGGATTGACACGATAACCGGTAACAGTGACCTGTCCGAACAGGCGAAGGCCATCGAGATAGCATCCCAGATTGGTGATTACAGGGATTGGGATGACCCGCAGAATGCGCTTTACAGGTTCAATAACCTCTCGGATCTCCTTGCGGGATCTACCTATCGGGATACAAACGGACGAAATCTTTATAAAGTGTTATATGATAATGCAGCCCTTGACAGCATGTTCTCGTCGGAAGCTTATGACAGGATAGACCCTTATATGGAGCGTGTCGTATATGAATACTGGTACTCATACACTGTGCTGGCCCAATGCCTGTCTGCGCACCTTACAGTATCCCGTATGACGGATGATGAGGCCCGTGCTCTCGGTGATACTCTGTATCATCGATACAAAGACTGCAAGACACGAACGAGTCTTGTGAAGGATGAAGTTGACGGGATCAATAAGGAACTTTTGGATGCCGATGATGCTTCAAGCGTTATCAGTATGTATTCCTCATTTAAGTATAAGAAAGATTATGAAAGATATATTTTTATAGACGGCGGTAAGACGGAGATCGCTGTCTCCGATAAGCTGGTTAAATATGTTAACCCCTCGGTGTCCAAAACAAGGGTAGGTAATTCTTCCGCGGGGGTATTGTCTTTTGATACATTGAAAGGACAATGGTATCTGAACTCCTCTTACAGACAATATTACGCAGATGCGGTTGCCTTTGTGGAGGGTAAGAACAATCTTGAAACCGGTTATATAAAGGATATGTACGAACATGTACTGAACCTTCCGTCGCAGATCACATTTTATAATTATGTCGTGAACAACGGCTTTTCTGTTCCCTCCCGAGACGGCTTCCTTGCGATCGGCTCCATGAATAAGTCGCCGGTCAGTTATACACAGGACAGGTATTGGGGATGTCTGTTCAATTACCCAACCTTTTATTTGAGTATGCCGGGAAATCCAAAAACCGAGAGGGATGTGTGCTCTTTAGGTGTATCAACCCAGACAATAAAGACTAAGGATGGCGGGATCGATACGGAATACACAAAAAATGGCCGCAAATACTGGACTACACATAATTATGTGTATTGTACTCCCTCGGGGACAGCTTTTCTGGGATTTGAGAAAGTTAACCGCGAACAGATGCCTTCAACCGCGCAGGAAGTCCTAAAATTGCTGGGGAAATTGCCGGATGATCCGGCCGAACCGGTCGACCCGGCGGACAAAACGGAGTATTCCGTGTCCATAGGCGATTTCGGACAGGCCTACGAGCTGTATCAGCAATATGACCTTGGTTCACACTCCGTTACCTTCAAAACCTCAGACGGGAAAACCATTTCACCCGATAAGATGCAGAAACTCTCTGACGGTAGATATTATGACTGGCAGTTCGAGGGAAAAGCCGCCCCTGCGTATAGTGGGGGAAATACTGTAATATTCCATAAAGACGGACCATGCCGAGCCCGTGTATATGCCAGGAACCCGGAGGGCAAGAACATTTATTCCGAGTGGAAGCAGATCACCGTACTAAAAAATCATGTCAGCGATCTTCTGAAGTATTATTACGAAAAACCTAGGACCGTGAATGTAGGATTAAATACAAAGATCAAGGCAGGTTCGTATCTTCCGTCTGCTCCCGTGTCGACGCTTCCGCATATGGCGCCCGCGTATCATACGTATTTCGAATCAATGGAAACACCCTCGGACGGCATTGAACTAAACGTCAATACCGGAGAAGCCGTATTCACGAAGAGCGGAACCTACCACATAAGGGTTAAGGCTCTGGAGTATTTAAAGAAGCACGACTATGCCTACAGCAAATGGGTAGTTTTTACGGCTAAAGCTCCCGATGAACCGGTCAGCATGGTCTTTCTTGATTCTGACGGAACAAAGCTCCATGAAATATCAAATGCTGCGGGCACCGAACTGGAAGAAAGTGAGATTCCGGACGGCGTTGAATTCTACTGGAGGAACAAACTGAACCTTAACGGTGAAGAGGATGATGTTATACCCCAGACAAGGGAGGGATTTATCTTTGACGGCTGGGACCTTGTGGAAGATACGGGCATGCCTGACGGTGAGGCGGAAGAAGTGCCCCTGACCATACCTGAAGGGGATATGACCTATGTCGCCATATGGAAGCGAACGATCAAGGACGGATATATTACGGTTGAGAATGCATCAGACCTGAAAAAAGCGATATCGGAAACACCTGCCGGTGAAATGGCGAAGATCGCTTTTGCAAATGATATCACTCTTGACAGGCTTGACCTGCCAAAATCAGGCGCATCAGGCATAGTGATTGACGGCATGGGGCATACCCTTGTATTTACGGGAAATGTTTCTCTGAAATCTCAGGGAAATTATCCGCTCGCATTTGAAGATATAAATATAAAAGCCGAAGATGCAAAGGGAAAAGCCGGAAACATTGCTATCACAGCCGGTGCAGGCGGGCTTACCCTTGATAAGGCTGTATTCACGGGCAGGAACATAAACGTAAATGCATCAAAGGGCAGCCTGACCCTTAAAGATATTATGGAAGAAAACCTTACGGTCAAAGGCAGCCCCCGCACTTCTCTTACGCTCGAAGGCAGGGTAACTGCCGGCACGATAGCGGGCTTTGGAAATGCAACCTTAACCGGCAGCCTTACTCCTGTAAAAATACTTAAGGTCAAAAAACTTAA
>JBGUQP010000550.1:0-22359 GCA_045131145.1 Lachnospiraceae bacterium
ACCTTCGGTATAGACAAAGTCGCCGTTCTCCCTTGTCATGGTCGCATCCTTTGCATCGCTTCCGCACGCATCGGATTCGGTCTGAACAACATTTCTCACATACGATTTATCCGCAGTCAGCTTTACATCATAAACCTTATGTTCAACCTCAAGATCCTTGTTGGCCTTATACCTGGCTATAACATTACCTGTCTTGCCAAGTCCAACGGCTTCGATAAGTATATCACTGTTTGACCACTTAAGCCCCAGATCCCCGGCCGAAACGGTTGTGACCCTGTCCTTTATGGAGGTCAGGGAAACCTGCTTATTTCTTAATGAGGATACATAATCTTCTATCTTATTCCGTGCTTCCTTGTAAGTAAGGCCCGAAAGATCGACATCATCCGCGTAAACACCCCTGTTTATGGTAACGTTGGGGTCAATATGGATCGATTGGGGCACTTCCACGTTAATCTCCGTTGTCAGGGAACTGGCATTTTCAAGGATCTCATCCTCTTCCACATCAACGGTTCCGGGTGCCGTCAGATTTATTGATATATCTTCTTCCGTCTCAACCGGATCATCCTTGGTTATCTCAATCCCGGTCTTCTGCGGCTTCTCATCAACAAACTGAATTACATCCGATGCGTAAAGTCCCACCGGATGCATCACCGATATCACAATGCTTGTCACACACAGGATTGCCGTGCGCAGCATAAACTTCCTTTCCACTTTCATCCCTCGATTCTGCAAATCAACCTATACTGTGGTATAATGTAAGAAGTATTTCGTACCTCTTATGAGAATTACTGTATAAGATAAGCCAATGTCGGTATCACCATTGCCAGAACAAGGATTATTATAATGATGCTCGACATTATCTTTCTTGACTTTTTATTATAGAAATTCATGGATTCCGCTCCTTCCGAATACCGACTGTAAACCTGCACCTTTAAAGGAATATTATATATGATATCACCTATTTTTACAACCATAGTCATCAGTTTTCTGAGTATAATGATCTATATGAAGGTCACCACTGCCCGGTTCAACACAGGCGACGACAAACGGCTTGAAGAAGAGCGTCAGGCTAATTCTGTCCGCAGGAAGAGCCTTGATGAACTTGAATACATCAATATCCCCTTCGAGTCTCTTCCTTTTACACAGAAAGAAGCGGGAAACGGAGCCGAAGGAAACGGCAGCAGTGACGAAATACTTGCCGCCGACGAAGCTGCTGTACTTTCGCTAAAGGATAAAAAGATCGTTAACTTTACTGGTATTTCAAACACAGACTTAAAGCTCACCTACGGAGCACCCAATCTGCCAATCCTGTCAGAGTACGATCAGAACTATACAAACCTTGTAAAGTCACTCGACTCCTGGGGCAACCACCTTATAGAGAGGAATCTTAAGGCCGAGGCCCGCAGGGTTCTGGAATTTGCGGTAGAATGTAAAACAGACCTTAAATCATCCTACCTCCCCCTGGCGGATATATATGCCGAAAACTTTGAATTCGACCGGCTTGACCATCTTATCGAAGTGGTCGATGATATCAACTCACTGATGAAAGGCCCCATAAAGAGGGCTCTGAAGGAGAAGGGTGATATATCAAAATATGTAGAAGAAAAGAAGTGAGCATTCCGCTCACTTCTTTTATCTTAATCAGTTCTGCTGTCCTGTCGCCTTACTTAATTCTATAAGCTTGGTATGCATCTCCGTTTCAATCCTTGACAGTTCCTTCTCGGCCTCTGCCCGTTTAGCCCTTCCGTCGGCCTGTATCTGAACCACTTCGTTAAGAGTATCGATAAGGGTCTGATTGGTGTGGGTCAGTGTCTCGATATCGACGATACCCCTCTCGGATTCCTTAGCCGATTCAATGGTCGCTACCTTAAGGGCCTCCGCATTCTTCTTAAGGAGCTCATTGGTCATGTCGGTAACCTCCCTCTGGGCCTTGGCAGCCTCAGTTGAATGGGACAGGCCGACAGCTATAACCATCTGGCTCTTCCAGAGAGGAATGGTGTTAACCAGTGTGGACTGTATCTTCTCCGACATCATCGTATCGTTGTTCTGGATGAGGCGGATCTGGGGAGCCATCTGCATTGAGATGTTCCTTGTAAGTTCAAGGTCGTAGATCTTCTTCTCAAATCTCTCTATCATCGATGCGTAATCGGATGCAGCCTGCGAATCCTCGGGAAGACCCGATTCTTCTGCTTTCTTAAGGAGCTTGGGCAGTTCCTGTGCCTTTGCTAATGCAAGCTTCTCCTTACCGGCCATTATATAGAGGGTAAGATTCTTGTAATAAGTCAGGTTGGTCTCATACATCTTATCAAGCATTGCTATATCCTTAAGCAGAGTCACCTGATGTCCTTCCATTGCCTTGACAACCTTATTTACATTGGCTTCGGCCTTGTCATATCTGGCAAGAAGGGTATTTGCCTTCTCCTGGCCCCTCTTAAAGAGCCCGAGCAGACCCTTCTTCTCTTCCTCACCTACCGAAAATCCCTTAAGTTCACCGACAAGTCCGGTAAGCAGGTCTCCTATCTCACCCATATCCTTTGTACGGACATTATTAAGAGCTCCCTCCGAAAAATCTGCTATCTTCTTCTGGGCACCCGCACCGTACTGGATAACAAGCTGGCTGTTATTAAGATCTATCTGGGAAACGTAGGAATCCACGATCTTTCGCTCTTCCTCGCTGAGATCGTTTTTGGTCTTTATATCGCCAAGTTCCGTTCCGAAATCCATAGGTACAGGATTCTCCTTCTTCTCCTCCTCAAGCGGAGCGAAGGGTGATTCATACAGGGTTGCCTGAGGTATCTCCTGTGCGGCTGCCGCCATTCCTTCTCCTGCCTGTCCGTTAATGTTTGTGTCCATTTTGATCCTCCCTTACTGTGTTTTTAATGATGCTTCCTGTGCCAGCCCCTCCTGGGTCAGCATGGTCGTAAGCACCTTTGCATCACTTGTTACATCCCATACCGAATCCTGGAAAAGATTATTAAGAAGCTGGGTAAATGCTTCGTTTATCGTATCAAGTGTATTTTCAATCTCTGATTTTGCCTGCAGTATCTCGGGCCCCGGTGCGGAAACCTTATCATATTCGGCATAAGCCTCAACAAGCTTAAGCATTGTCGGCAGATAATAATCCATGAGCTTGTGCATCCTGTTCATCTGCTCGGGATGTTCCCTGACGCGGGTAAACATCTGCTTAAGAAGGTCCTCAAGCACATACAGTTTCCTGCTTATAACTTCGCCCGGTATATCGTCGTTAAGCTTATGCAGCTTATCTACAGCGGCCATACCCTCTTCGACCATCTGGTCAAGTTCCGACTTGGCTTCTCTTGTAAGCTCCTCTTCTTCTTGCGCCTTCTGAGAATCCTTCATGGACATATAATCCTTATACACAGAATCAGACAGCATAAGGGTCGTCCCCTCTTCATCCATATATCCCTCGGGGAAGAAGCCTTTTTTCAGCATCTTCTTTATGTCCCTCTTAACCTTATACTCGGACAGACCCGATGCCGATGCAAGCTGGCTTATTTTCGCATACATCTTCTCTCCGCAGATACGCGCGTATTTTTTAGCCCTCTCAAGTGTGGTCCTTGCAGTTACACCGAAACCGATTAAGAATCCCGAAAGAACGGTCAGTAAAGAAAACAGGGAAAAAGGAACCGCATATCCCGGGCTGTCTCCCAGAATAAGCCCAAACATAAAGGTGAGCATGCCGAATAAAGCTACACCCACACATCCGAAAACTATTGACAGTACATTTCCCGTTTCGCCTATTGCCCTGAACTTGGTTGGAAGAAGCTTACCGTTTAAGATGATCGCATTGGGCGAGTTCATCTTCCTTCTGAGGATCGATTCCTCACGCCTTGCCCTTGCACGGTCAGCCCTTTTCTCTTCTGCCCTCTGCCGTTCTCTCTGTATGCGCTCCCGGCTCCTCCTCATCCTCTCTTCGCGTTCCTTCTCAAGCTGCTTCTGCTTGGCTCTTGTCGCAGCTCCGTTTGAGTAGCTCGAATACTTATGAGTTGATACGTTTACGGGTCCGCCGTAATAACCTGTGCTCCTCTCCAGCTGGTCGGTCGCTTCGTCGATAACCTTGTTTACAGAACCGAGAATAGCCTCATTAAGGGCTGAAAAGTCACCCTTACTAAGACCCACCTTAAGTGCATCCTTTATCTCATCGCCTATTTCATTTAACAGTTGATTTTCTGCCATTTATTTCCCTGCTAATTATTCTTCCCGTAGTATTCACCATAGTACTTGCCGTAATACTTACCGTAATATCTTCCGTAGTATTTGCCATAGTACTTACCGATCTTGCCGCCGATCTCTACCTTATTGAGGATGACTCCCAGTATGGGACATCCTGTCTTCCTTATCTGATCTACGACCTTCTCGGCAAACTTCCTGCTTATTGCCCTTGCTTCCATTACAAGTGCCACCCCGTCACAGTTCTGTGCAATGATGGCGGAATCGATAACGCTTCCAAGGGGAGGAGTATCTATTATGACGTAATCATATATATCCCTGAACTTAGAGAGGACCAGCTTAAACCTCGCAGTACCCAGAAGCTCCGAAGGATTGGGCGGAACAGGACCTGTGGGTATGATGTGAAGGCCCTTTATATTGGTAGAATATATCACATCCTGTATATCACGTCTTCCCGCAAGAAAGTGCGACAGCCCCGATGATATCTTCTGGATCTGGTAACGTCCCAGGATAACCGATTTTCTCATGTCACCGTCTATAAAGAGAACATGCTTACCTGCCTCGGCCATGGATATGGCCAGGTTGAAGGATACCGATGATTTACCTTCATTGGGTACGCAGCTTGTTATAGCGATTATCTTAACGTTATTCCCGCAGAACTCCATATTTGTCCTTAAGGATTTATAAGCTTCGTTTGTTTGAAAATCAAGCTTGGTTTTTCTGTTGATCGTAATGACCTTAGTATCCATCCTTTGATACCTCCGTTCCCGGGCTTAGTAAAGACATATCAACCGGCGTCGTTGCCGTCCTGCTTCCATATTCGGAAGACCTGTGTTTTTTCCTCTTTCGTTTACTCTTCTTCTCATTCTCTCCGGCTTTCTCATCCACATAGGGAATGGAACCGAGTACGCTGACCTTCAGATAATGCTCTATATCATCGGGATTCTTTATCGTATCATCCATGATATATATAAGGATGATTATAACTATTGCAACAAATGCCCCAAAAGCTCCGCCGATAACCGTATTCTTCACGATCTTGGGTGATGCCGGTTCCTCGGGAAGGTTGGCTTCCTCAACCACATTAACTGCCTCCGTGTTCATAACCGCGGATATGTGGGCGGATGCCGAATTCCTTATCGCATCTGCTATCGCCCTCGCCATTTCTGGACTGGAATCTTCAACGGTTATGGTAACGATTCGTGTGTCCGTAGGGACATCAACGCTTATCTTGTTCTTTAACTCCTTGTTGTCAAGATCAAGGGACAGCTCGGCCCTTACCTCTTCAAGAACCGGCCGGCTTGTGACAAGTTCCTGGTAGTCCTTGGTAAGCTGGGTACCGGTCTGTAAGTCGGAATAAGTCAGGGTTTCATTACTCTGCCTGTTAATGATATACATCTTGGTCGTAGACTCATATTTAGGTTCCAGAACATACACACACATAAGGAAGGTGATTATTCCCGCCATCGAACCGAATATGATGATCATCCACAACCGGCTCATAAGAACGCCGATAAGTTCGACCAGATCTATCTCTATTGTTTCGGATTGCATTTTGTTACCGGTTTCCATACTTTATAAAAAATCTCCTTTATCAAAGAGGCTGATTGTTCACAATACTGATAGCATTCCTGTAGAGTATATCAGCCGCATATTCCTCAGAGCATTTCTTCATTATATATTCCGCACATTCGGCCATCTGAGGCTTCCTGCTGCCCATACTGTGGGCATCCGTTCCGATAAAGTGGACCCACTCCTCACGGATGATCTTTTTAATAAAATGTCTTATCCTCAGTCCGCCTTCACCCGTTACGGTTCTTGAATTGATCTGGATATAAGCTCCGTTATCGATAAGCTCTCCCACGTATGAAGGATCCCTGACCAGGCAGTCATATCTCTCCACATGTGCCAATACCGGATAATAACCGTATCCGCACAGGTTCTGAACGGCTTCAAGAAGCTCCCTCTTCTCAACACCTGTCGAAAACTCCAGAAGAACATAATTGGAATCCGCAAGTGTATGAACCCTGCCTTCCTCGATCCACTCGGGCACACTGTGGTAATAGTATATCTCATGTCCTATAAAGAGCTGCATGTCGGGATGTATCCCGTGAAGCCGCGTCTGAAGTTCCCTGAAAGTCCTGTCTATCACCGATATGTCGGTCTCTACATACCCTCCGTGGTAATGGGGCGTAAGTATATGAGCCCTTATACCCTCGTTATAGGCATAGTCAAGCATCTTGAGAGACAGCTCCATATTCTTCGACCCGTCATCGACTCCGGGCAGTATATGACAGTGTATATCCAAATAAAACAAATTACTTACCCCTTATGATGAATATTACAACACAATGGTAATGTTCGCAAGAAAAGGAAGTTTCCTACTCAAGGGCTTCCGCCATCCGGTCCCATGAGAACCTGTACTCTCTCTCCTTTATCCCGCGTATGTATTCTTCCTTCTTATTATCGTTAAAATAATTAAATATGGCTTCGGCAAGAGCCTCATCATCAAAAGGTTCTACAATAACGCCCGTTACTCCATCCTCCACGACCTCGGGCAGACCTCCGACTCTTGTGACTATGACCGGTTTCTCAAATCCGTAAGCTATCTGGACTATACCGCTCTGAGTCGCCGACTCGTACGGAAGGACAACCAGATCTGCCGCCGAAAAGTATTTCTCCACCTCTTTATCGGGAACATAACCGTTTGCTATTACAATATCATTTGTTATTTTAAGTTCTTCTATACTTGCAAGATACTCATCCTTATTCCCGTCAAAATCACCCACAATATAGAGCTTTGGCATTGAGCCTTCTTCCTTAAAATATTTCTTCTTAAGGATATCAACAGCCTTTATAAGATGTTTAAGCCCTTTATATTCTCTTACGAAACCGAAAAAGAGCATTATCCTCTCATCAGGGTTTACAGACAGCTTCTTCCTTGCGGTCCTGGTATCCATGTTTTCGAAATTAAAGGCCGAATATGTAGGATGGACCTGAACCTTGTAGCTTGCATCGGGCTTTATCGAAAGGAGGTCGTTAACCTCTCCCTGCGCGTGCAGGATGAACTTATCCCCCCTCTTAAGAGCCATCTTCGTCAGCTTTTTATCCATGGGAAAGCGCTCATGGGGAAAAACATTATGGCAGATATAGGTTATCTCAATCCCTGCCCTCTTAAGCCTTCCCGTCAGGATCCTGTAGCAGGGTGCGAAATAAGGATGCCACCACTGTATTATGACCTTATCGGGATTCATCTTTATAATATCACCGGCTGTTTTAAGGATATTGAAAGGATTGGCTGTGTTTATCAGAAATTCCGTTCCTTCAACTTTAAAGGTATCATTGGCGTAATCCCTCTGTTCCTTTTTGAAAAGCAACTTAGGATACTGCATCTTATAGGATATCATGGTAACATCATGCTCCTTGCTGAGGGCACGATACATAAGACCTGTATAATGTGATATTCCGCCTTTAAAGGGATATACGGGACCTATAAGAACCCATCTTCCTGCTGCCATCCTTATAATTCATTCCTTTGTTTTGTGATCTTGCCGGTTCCTTCATGATCTGCTGATTCTGTCTGATCGCCGGCATCTTTATCCGATGCTTCTCTCTCCCGCTCATCTTCCCTGTAATCAAGCCTTCTTATCCGGTACTGGATGTCTTCAAGGAGCTTGCGGTTATTGGCGATACAGTCAGCCTGAAGTCCTACGATAAAGGTCATAAAACCAAGCATCATAAGGGTTGAAGAGAAAACCAGTGATTGAATGTGTCCGTTGCCGGACCCGCTGAAGAAGAAAACCAGGAATCTTATCGCCAGGGCAAATCCGATCGTAAAGGGAATAAGTCCCACTATGGAGAAAAAGGTCAGGGCCCTGTACATCATGAAAGCACGTACAATGGTAAGCATTGACCTCTTAACATATCCGAACATTGAGGAAAAAAGCCTTGATTTGCGGAGTTCCCCGTTAGTCCTTACCGGAACCGAAGTGATGGCCATCGACGTCCTTCCGGCCTGGACTATGGTCTCAAGAGTATATGTGTAATTGTTCATTACGTTAAGATGCATTGCGGCTTCTCTCGAAAAAGCCCTGAAACCACTGGGTGCATCCGGTATATCCGTCTTACTTGCAACACGTACAACATAGCTTCCGAAGTGCTGCAGCTTCTTCTTAAGGGGCGAGAAATGCTCGGTATCATCAATCGGCCTCTCACCTATGACTATATCCGCCTTTTTCTCTATGATGGGACGCACAAGCTTCTCTATATCCGCTCCGCAGTACTGGTTGTCCGCATCGGTATTGACAATTATATCCGCTCCGTTTCTCAGGCATGCATCAATACCCGCCATAAAGCCTTTGGCAAGTCCCTTGTTTTTGATAAAGCTTACAACATAGTGAACTCCCCATTCCTTCGCCACCTCTACGGTATTGTCTACGCTTCCGTCATTTATTATCAGATATTCGATTTCGTCTATCCCGTCTATGTGCTTGGGCAGGTCGTCAAGCGCTATCTTAAGCGTCTCGGCTTCATTAAGACAGGGTATCTGTATTATCAGCTTCATTAACTATTTCTTCTCCCTTGCAATGTAAATTGGTCTTCCTTTTGTTTCAAGATAGGTCTTGGCCAGATACTGGCCCACCACCCCGATGCAGAAGAGCTGTACTCCCCCCAGAAAGACGATTATACATATCATGGACGGCCAACCGCTTGTGGGATCGCCGAAAATGAGCGTTCTGATGATTATGAATATGATCATGATAAAAGCCAGGAAAGTAAAGAGAAGGCCTATAAGCGCCGCAAATGTAAGGGGCGCCGTGGTAAATCCGATAAATCCCTCAAGTGAATACAGAAGCAGCTTCCAGAAGTTCCACTTGGTCTCGCCTGCCACCCGTTCCCTGTTTTCATAATCAAACCACTTGGTCTTAAATCCGACCCAGCTGTATATACCCTTGGTAAACCTGTTGTATTCCTTCATATCAAGGACCGCATTGACCATAGTCCGTGACATGATCCTGTAATCCCTGGCTCCGTCCATTATCTCAAGGTCAGTCACCTTATTCATTATCCTGTAGAACTGTCTTGCAAAGAATGACCTCACAGGAGGTTCCCCCTGCCTTGTAACCCTTCTGGTCGCAGCAGAGTCATATCCTTCCTCGGTAACGGCCCTGTACATATCAGGCAGCAGCGAGGGAGGATCCTGTAAATCCGCATCCATTATGACAACATAATCACCGTGAGAATTCTCAAGCCCCGCATATATACCGGCCTCCTTCCCGAAGTTACGTGAAAAGGACACATAATGAACCCGTTCATCCTTTTGTGCCAGATCTTTTATTACGGACAGGGTACCATCCTTAGATCCGTCATCAATAAAGAGCAATTCAAACTCAAGATCCTTATCGACTTCCTTAAAGGATTCAATGGTCTTACTCATCTCCCCGTAAAAGAGGGGAAGTGCCGGTTCTTCATTATAACAGGGTACCACGATAGTTAATAGCTTCATACTTTCATCCCGAACGGTCTTCATCCGTTCCTGTTCTCACACCGCAAAATATCATATCTTTCACAGCTGCCGGAACCGAAACTTACAAACAGCTTCTGTTTTGAGTGAGGAGCCGACTCCATCGGATTTCCTTCTTCATCCCTTATTCCCGTAACCTTTACGGGGATATTCCTGCCGTCAGGCTTCATTATTTCAATCTCATCCCCGACACAGAACTTGTTTTTCTGCTCAATGACTACCGTACCGTCATCCAATACCTCTTCGATCATTCCCAGATATACGGCATCCCTTACATATGTGGAATTATCATATATCTGAGTGGTCTCATCAGGCTTCCCGAAATAGAATCCCGTAGTAAACTGCCTGTAGGTACACTGGGCTATCTGTTCACGGTACCAGTCCATGCCGGCCCGGTATTTTGACTCTGATTCAAGGTAATCATCAATGGCCTTACGATAGGTCCTTGCTACCGTTGCAACATAAAGTGCCGTCTTCATACGGCCTTCTATCTTAAAGGAATCAATACCCGCATCTATCATCTCGGGGATGTGCTCGATCATACACAGATCCTTGGAATTGAAGATATATGTTCCCCGTTCATTCTCAAACACCGGCATGTACTCACCGGGTCGTGTCTCCTCCATAAGGTAGTACTTCCACCTGCACGGATGGGTACATGCTCCCCTGTTGGCATCCCTTCCGGTAAGAAAGCTTGATAATAAACACCTTCCGGAATAGGAAATACACATTGCCCCATGGATGAAGCTCTCAATCTCCATATCTTCAGGGATATGCTCCCTTATCTCCTTTATCTCTTTAAGAGATAATTCCCTTGCGGAAACCACCCGCTTAGCCCCCTGCTTATACCAGAAATCATAGGTAAGATAATTGGTATTATTGGCCTGGGTACTAATATGTATATCAATCCCGGGACATACTTCCTTAGCGATCGTAAACATTCCGGGATCGGCAATAATAAGGGCATCGGGATTGATATCCTTCAGTTCTTCAAAGTATTCCCTCGCTCCCTTAAGGTCATAGTTATGGGCAAGTATATTGGCCGTCACATGAACCTTCACGCCATGGGCATGCGCAAAATCGATCGAACGCTTCATCTCTTCATACGTGAAGTTTTTGGCCTTGGCCCGAAGTCCGAAGGCTTCTCCGCCTATATATACCGCATCGGCGCCAAAAATAACTGCTGTTTTTAATACTTCCTCACTGCTTGCCGGGACAAGAAGTTCGGGCTTTTTTAACCTGTTCATATCCTGTTCTTTATATCTTTACACTCACAAGCTCTTTCTGATGCTGACGGTCACCCCGTCTCCCACGGGAAGGACCGTTGTTTCCAGCCTGTCATCATGTGTAAGCCTGTAAAGGTATTCCCGCATCCTCGAATGGATGGTCCTGTTCCTTCTTGTGACTGCAAACCTTGACTGTATTATATCTCCTTCCTGAAGCACATTGTCGGAAACAAGTATTCCACCCACTTCAAGAAGATCGAGGGTATCTTCCAGAAAATTAAGATACTGGCCCTTTGCCGCATCCATAAAGATCATATCATACTTAAGGCCCTCAGATACCAGATCCTTAAGGACCAATGCCGCATCACCTTCTATAAGCTTTATCTTATCCTTATAGCCCGATCCGGCTATATTCTTCCTTGCAAGCGGGATCCGCTTTTCGTATTTCTCTATTGTTGTTATCCTGCTCTCATCCGGCGTACATGACGCCATAAGGATCGCGGAAAAGCCGGTAGCTGTCCCAACCTCCAAAATGGATCCGGGTGACTTTATTCCTATAAGCACCTTAAGGATCGACTGCATGGAAGGCCTTATTATCGGGATCGAATCCCTTATGCACACGGCTTCCAGGTTATCCAGGAATTCACCGTTGCCTCTTCCGAGTGATTCTATATAAGCCTGAATTCTGGGATCCTCTATCAAATCACTCACCCACCTGGATATCTATATTGGGACCTTCATCCTCGCCTTCTGTCGTATTCTCTATCTCTATGCTTCCATCCTCGCCCTCGTAAGGAGTCTCACCTTCTTCCAGATCGCCGTCAACAAGGTCTGAACCGGCTTCCACGGGCGCACCCGGATCGATGGGTACTTCCATTTCATGCTGAATATCCGGAGGAAGCGTACCATCACCGCCTTCTCCTTCGTCCTCAATCTCAGCTTTTGTGAGTACTGCCATCAGCTCATCCGTAGTCATGGAATTATTAAGTGTATAAGTTCCGGGATCTATACTTCCCTTGTACTCCGACAGCTTGGCCTGAATAAAGAAAAGGGCCCAGTCGCTTGTTATACCCTTCTCCTCGAGCTTCTCGGCAATATCCTTAAGACCCTCGCCCTTTTCGACAGACATGATGATATCCCGTCCCGGAGCTTCGGCTGCCGGACCTTCGGTAAATATCCTGAACCCAAAATCATAAGCCTTTTTTCCGATATTTATGACCAGAATAACACAGGCGATCAGTACAACCGCCCGTATCACAGTTCCTATAAAGCTTACCGTAACATCAATTATCTTTATTCTCATAACTTAAACCCGTATATACCCGCTCATTCATCCAATGCCGCAACTATACCATCCGTTATATACTGATACAACTTTGAGAACTCAACCTCTGCCAGGATAAAGTCGCTCACTCTCGAATCCGAACACAATTCCTCCATCCTTGATGCTATTGCCTCTGATTCCCTCTCGTACTCGTCCTCATCCATATCCATTACCCGCATGTTAAGCTCGCGGATACTGTCAACGCAGCCCATGGCACCCTCATCATCCTTTATAACATTGAAGGTTGCCTTATAGTTTACAAACTCATCAGTGTTCTTTACCTTATCAAGAAACCCCTCAAATGCTTCTTCAAACTCATTGCCGAACATATGGTTAATAATCTACCTCCTGGATCACGGTAAGTATCATGGGCCGTCTCTTCATCTTCTTCCACACGTAGCTTGATAGGGCATCCCTTATTATGCTCTTCATCCTGCCCCAGTCCGTAATGTTCTTATCGTGTATCTTATCAAGGGCATTATTTAACACTTCCCTTGCTTCATCCATTATCTCATCGGATTCCTTAACATATATAAATCCCCTGGTGACTATATCGGGACCTGCAAGAACCGTGTTGGTCCCCTTCTCAAGGGTCAGCACAGCCATGATGATACCGTCTTCGGCAAGTGTCTGCCGGTCACGTATCACGACATTTCCGACATCACCCACACCCAGACCGTCAACAAAGATCGCACCCGTCTGTACTTCATCCGTAACCCTGGCTCCCAGTTTATTTATCGATAAGACCTGGCCTGTAGTAAGGATGAAGATATTGTCCTTTGGAATACCAAGCTCCCTTGCGATCCCGGCCTGGGCCTTAAGATGCTTGTATTCACCATGGACCGGTATTGCAAACCTTGGCTTTACCAGGGTATAGATAAGCTTGATCTCCTCCTGGCAGGCATGCCCCGAAACATGGGCATCCTGGAAGACAACATCAGCTCCCTTTATGCTCAGTTCATTTATAAGCTTGGCGACAGCCTTCTCATTACCCGGAATGGGGTTTGACGAAAAGATCACCGTGTCACCGGGCTTGATCTGAAGTACCTTGTGGTTGCTGGTCGCTATCCTGTTAAGGGCTGCCATCGTCTCACCCTGTGATCCGGTTGTGATTATTACCGTCTTCCTGTCAGGATAGTTCTTAAGGTCTTCTATATCTATAAGAGTATTCTCATGTACGTTGATATATCCAAGCTCCGTGGCGGCCTGGATCACGTTAACCATGCTGCGGCCTTCCACAACAACCTTGCGACCGTGCCTATAAGCAGCATCTATGATCTGCTGGACCCTGTCAACATTACTTGCAAAGGTCGATACTATTATCCTCGAATCCTCATGTTCCGTGAACAGGGCATCTATGGTCTTGCCGACCGTCTTCTCGGAATTGGTAAATCCCGGCCTCTCTGCATTGGTCGAATCACACATAAGGGCAAGAACGCCCTTCCTTCCCAGTTCACCCAGCCGCTGAAGGTCTATCGGGTCACCGAAGACCGGCGTATAATCAACCTTAAAGTCACCCGTATGCACTATTGTTCCCACAGGTGAGGTTATCGCCAGGGCACATGCATCGGCTATCGAGTGGTTGGTCCTTATGAACTCGATCTTGAAGGCACCCAGATTAAGCACATCTCCTGACTTTACAACCCTTCTGTCCACCTTATCAAGGATACCATGCTCCCTTAGCTTACCGTCGATAAGAGCCAACGTAAGCCTCGTAGCATATACCGGGACATTAAGCTGTTTTAAAACATAGGGCAGTGAACCGATATGGTCTTCATGACCATGTGTGATGACGAAGGCTTCCACCTTGTCAGCGTTATCCAAAAGATATGTTATATCAGGGATCACAAGGTCTATTCCCAGCATATCGTCTTCGGGAAAAGCCAGACCGCAATCCACAACTACTATCGAATTACCGTATTCAAAGGCAGTAATGTTCATTCCTATCTGCCCAAGACCCCCGAGGGGTATTATTTTGAGCGGTCTGCCACCGCTTTTTTTTCTTGCCAAATTTCTTTCTCCTATAAGAGCAGAGGGTGGTTCATTGTTTCGTTAACTCAGCCGGTTATCTCAATATCGCCAAGCGACTCCTCAAACATACCGGCGACAATATCCAATTCGTTATCGTCCTCTATCTCTTCATAAATGCTTTCTTTAGATTCTGCAGGTGCGGTATCCTTAAGGATCATGCACTCCGCATCTCCCGTCATCTTATCCGCAACAAGGATGTAATTGCATCCGTTTATCCTTGTCTCGTCAAGTACATACCATTCCGACGGACCTTCATCCGTTTCAAATACTATTTTTTCGGGTTTTGTTACCTGTTTGTTATCTTCCATATTACCTGTTGTTTTCAAGATACTCCTGTAAAATAATGACCGCCGCTATCTTATCAACGTATTTCTTCCGTTCCTCCCTTGTAAGTCCGGCTTCTGTCATGATCTCATCGGCAGCAACTGTAGTAAGCCTCTCATCCCACAGAATAACGGGTAAACCTGTCCTTCTTTCAAGGCCTTCCTTGAATTCTCTTGTCCTGGTGCAGCGCTCCCCTTCCGTATCATCCATGTTCCTGGGGTATCCGAGAACTATCTTCTCTACACCGTTCTCCCTGATAAGTTCCTCGATCCTTGCGTATGTCTTCCTCAGCTTGTTCTCGTGCTCACGTCTGATTATCTCGATTCCCTGGGCAGTAAGAAGCAGGGGATCGCTCATGGCTACCCCCACAGTTTTTGTCCCGTAATCAAGTCCAAGTATCCTCATATTACAGCCAGCCGTTATTCTTGATGTACTGCGTAAGAAGCTCCTCTACCAATTCATCGCGCTCAACCTTCATTATAAGGCTTCTGGCATTATTATGACTGGTTATATAAGTAGGATCACCCGACATAATGTAGCCCACGATCTGGTTGACCGGATTATATCCTTTCTCATTAAGAGCTTCAAATACGGATGACAATACAACCTTTACACCTGTTTCCGGTTCAACCTGTACGCTGAAGTGCTGTGTGCTGCCTAAATCCTGCATTTTCGTTCTCCTTGCCGTAAATATTCAGAACAGACCCCATTCTGCTGTTCCGAACAATTATCATTTTACCTTATATAGCCAAAAAATACAAATTCTATTCCTTGATGGTAACGTTTTGTATATCGGTATCCTGAATCACACAGATAAATGTCTTTCCGTTATTAATCTCAAGCTCATTGCCTTCAAGATCGTAATAGCGGATGGGACACATATCAACGTTGCCGTTATGAGCCTGCTTTATATCCCTTAACCAGATACCGGGAACCATCCTGCCATGGGTAAAATACTGGATCACTCCTCCGGAATGGCAGTCAAAAGCAAGATAATCCTTCTCATCCAGCTGGGCCCATTTATTATATTGGAAGATAACATTATCGAAGAATATCTGCTCTCCCGTTAGTTCATCTGTCTGAGGTCCATCATACTGGAAGCGTCCGTACTGCTCCCTCTTCTCATCATATTCGAACCAGGGCTTGTTTATCTTATAATTGGGAGCCATGTAGGTGATCTTCATTCCATCCTCATTGGTCACCTCTTTATCAAGATCGCAGAACTTAAACTTGCCCTTATAGTCTTCATAATGGTTACGCCTGTATCCCATCATATCGATACCGGCATCGATCCCCTCAGCACTGGTGTATGCGTTGTGGGGTGCCTTTCTGTCCGTTGTCCTGTAATAGACCGTATCGCCTTCCTTACCCAGGCCGTTCAGATTATCCACATAATCACTGTTCAAAAGATCAACCGCATAGCTGGCCTGTCCGTAATGGCAGTAGATCGCATCGAATTCAAGCTCAGTATAGACAAAGTACTCCCTGCATGACCTTACCGATCCTATCTTATCCAGGTCTTCATAATCTTCGAAAAGGGCCATCAGTCTTGTTATGGCTCCCTCAACCACATATTCGTATACAACATCAGCCCTGCTTATTGAACACATCGGCTGTGCTGCCTTAAGGTTATTAAGCATTACGGCTATCGGCCGCCTCATTCCAATCTCTTTAGCGACAGGAAGCCCCGAAAGATAGCTTCTCATCTGTCCTTCTTCAAGGCCGTCATCATCTTCCTCTTCCTTTTCTTCCGGCTCTGTCGGTGCCATGGTCGGAACAGGCGTCGGAGCCATAGTCGGTTCAGCCTGTGAAACATCCGTCACGTTTCCCATATCGTTAACAGAAGTTGTGGCATATGCATGTATTATAATAACCGCCGCCGCTATGAAAAACGCTCCTATAACGGAATAGGTCCATACCCTTGTCTTCTTTAGTGCATCCATTCTTTTTCTCCGATGCTATTTATTCCAGAAACCCTTTTTCTTCTTATCCTTGCTGTCGGATGATTCTTCCACGGCATGAAGAGTATCGCCCGTCTCCTTATCGAACTCCTTAAGGAGTTCCTTCGCTTCGCTGCTTAAACGGTCGGGAACCTGAACGATAAGTGTTACGTAATGGTCACCCCTTACCTGATTGTTGCGAAGGCTGGGCATGCCCTTGCCCTTGAGACGTACCCGGGTATCGGTAGGGGTTCCCGCCTTTACTTCATATATAACTCTTCCGTCAACGGTATCGATATATATCTCGCCGCCAAGAGCTGCAACAGCAAATGATATGGGCGCTGTTGAATAAACATTCATGTCATCCCTCTGGAATATGGGATGGCGTTTTATAACAACCTCAACAAGCAGATCACCTCTCGGACCACCGTTTATTCCGGGTTCACCCTTCTCGCGGATTCTTACACTCTGCCCGTTATCTATACCTGCCGGTATGGATACCTGTATCTTCTTCCTGCTTGATATATAACCGGTTCCGCGGCACTCGGGACATTTATCCCTGACTACCTTACCCGAACCGTGACAGTCGGGACAAGTGGATACATTACGTACCATGCCGAAGAGCGACTGCTGGGTATATACTACCTGACCCTTGCCTCCGCACTTAGTACATGTCTCGGGAGAAGTGCCCGGTCTTGCTCCTGTTCCCTTACAGTTTAAGCATGTATCCTTAAGGGTGAGTTCAAGTTCCTTGTCGACACCGGTAAAAGCTTCCTCGAAGGTTATCGTGACACTGGTCCTTATATTTGCTCCCTTCATTGGACCGTTGCTTGCTCCGCCTCTGGTCCTTCCGGCACCGAAAAGATCACCGAATATATCTCCGAATATATCAGAGAAATCAGCTCCGGTAAAGTCAAATCCGCTTCCGAACCCACCGGATCCGCCTTCGAATGCCGCATGACCGAACTGATCGTACTGTCTCCTCTTGTCGGCATCGCTTAATACCGCATAGGCCTCACTGGCTTCCTTAAACTTCTTCTCAGCTTCCTTATCCCCCGGATTCATGTCGGGATGATACTTCTTGGCAAGCGCTCTGTATGCCTTCTTTATTTCATTTTCATCGGCGCCCTTGCTTACGCCCAGGACTTCATAGTAGTCCCTTTTTGTTTCTGCCATATTAATAATTCCTCAATTTAACTGTTGCCCATCCCGCAATATGAGATGGGCATACAGTCATATTCACACTTGTTTGATTTTAAACCTCTTTGTAGTCTCCGTCAACAACATCACCATCGTAGCTGTTGCCGCCCGAAGAACCGCCCATATCGGTACCTGCCTGGCCGCCCATGTTGCTCATATCGGGACCTGCGCCTGCCGCACCCTGTGTCTGCTCATACATCTTCTCGAAAAGCTTCTGGGCTGCAGTCATTGCCTTCTCCTGAGCTGCCTTAAGTTCAACAACCTGATCCTCAGTCATGTTCTCGGGATCACACTTCTCTACAAGCTCCTTAAGGTTCTTAAGTTCTGCTTCTACGTTAGCCTTATCCGAAGGATCCAGCTTGTCGCCCACTTCCTCGATTGCCTTCTCGGTCTGGAATACGAAGGAATCAGCATCGTTCTTGGCATCAATTGCTTCCTTACGCTTCTTATCCTGTGCTTCATACTCGGCTGCTTCCTTAACGGCTCTCTCGATCTCATCATCGGACATATTGGAACCCGAAGTAATGGTTATATGCTGCTCCTTGCCTGTTCCAAGATCCTTGGCCGATACGTTAACGATACCGTTGGCATCTATATCAAATGTAACCTCGATCTGAGGCACACCCCTTCTTGCCGGAGGAATTCCGTCAAGACGGAACTGGCCGAGTGACTTGTTGTCCCTTGCGAACTGTCTCTCACCCTGTACTACGTTGATATCAACCGCTGTCTGGTTATCGGCTGCCGTAGAGAAGATCTGGCTCTTCTTGGTGGGAATTGTTGTATTCCTCTCGATAAGCCTTGTAGCTACACCGCCCATTGTCTCGATCGACAGTGACAGAGGAGTTACATCCAGCAGAAGTATCTCACCCGCACCTGCATCACCTGCAAGCTTACCACCCTGTATAGAAGCTCCAAGGGCAACACATTCATCGGGATTAAGTGACTTGCTGGGATCCTTGCCGGTAAGCTGTTTAACCTTATCCTGTACTGCAGGTATACGTGTTGAACCACCTACAAGGAGTACCTGTCCGAGTTCCGAAGCAGAAATACCTGCGTCCTTAAGAGCGTTCTGTACGGGAACCGTTGTTGCCTCAACAAGATCATGTGTAAGCTCATCGAACTTAGCCCTTGTAAGGTTCATGTCAAAGTGCCTGGGACCCTCACTTGTTGCAGTGATGAAAGGAAGGTTTATGTTTGTCGTCGTAGCCGATGACAGTTCCTTCTTAGCCTTCTCGGCTGCTTCCTTAAGTCTCTGGAGAGCCATCTTATCATTTGAAAGATCAACTCCCTCGTTCTTCTTAAACTCTGCAAGCATGTAGTCGGTGATCTTCTGGTCAAAGTCATCACCGCCCAGCCTGTTGTTACCGTTTGTTGCAAGAACCTCGATAACACCTTCACCGATCTCAATGATCGAAACATCGAATGTACCGCCGCCAAGGTCGTATACCATTATCTTCTGTTCCTTTTCATTATCAAGACCGTAAGCAAGAGCTGCCGCTGTAGGCTCGTTGATGATACGCTTTACATCAAGGCCTGCGATCTTGCCTGCATCCTTGGTTGCCTGACGCTGTGCATCATTGAAGTAAGCGGGAACCGTGATAACAGCTTCCGTTACCTTCTCTCCAAGGTAGCTCTCGGCATCTGCCTTAAGCTTCTGAAGGATCATTGCGGAGATCTCCTGGGGTGAATATTTCTTGTCATCGATCTGCCTCTTGTAATCAGAACCCATCTCTCTTTTTATGGAAGAAATGGTCTTCTCGGCATTCGTTACTGCCTGACGCTTAGCCGGCTCACCCACAAGCCTCTCGCCTGTCTTGGTAAATGCTACAACCGAAGGTGTAGTCCTTGCTCCCTCCGTGTTTGCGATAACGGTGGGCTTACCACCTTCCATAACCGCTACACAGCTGTTTGTTGTTCCTAAATCGATACCTATTATTTTTCCCATAACTTTTATCCTCCTGAATTTTCTTATTTTCTTTTAGATCTATATTAAATTCTTCACCTTTTCGGAATGGCTGTCTGCATAAGGCAGATCCGTCATACCGATACCGGCAAAGGATATTTACGAAACCACCGCTACCATGCTGTGTCTTACGACGCTGTCCCGGTACATATATCCTTTCTGCAGTTCCTGAGCTACATATCCGCTTTCGTATTCTTCACTCTCAACCTGCATTACCGCATTGTGGAAATCGGGATTGAATTCGGTTCCCAATGCCTCTATCGGCTTAACTCCTATGTTCTCAAGCTCTGTCATCAGCTGCTTGTAGATCATCCTCATTCCTTCTGTAAAGGGCGATTCCTTTTCATCCTCGGGAACCGTATCAAGTCCTCTTTCGAAGTTGTCTATCACCGGAAGGATCTTCTCGACAACCGATCTTGCTCCCATTTCGTACATGGATGATTTCTCCTTCTCCGTACGTTTGCGGAAGTTATCGAATTCGGCCATCTGACGTTTAACCTGGTCGGTCAGGGCTTCTATCTGTTCGTCCTTTTTATCCTTTTTTTTCTTGAAGATCTTCTTCTTTTCCTTACCGTCGGCGTCCTTTTCTTCCTTGGCTTCTCCCTCCGGTCCGGCTTCCTTTACTTCATCTTCACCGCCCGTTTCTTCCTTTATCTCTTCCTGTTCTTCAGCTGCTTCTTCAGGGGCTTTTTCAGCTTCGCTGTTGTCCTGTGTTTCTTCGCTTTTGATCTCTTCGTTCTTAATTTCTTCTTCCATTTCCTTATCCGTCAATTTACGGCTCTCCTTTCATTACTCTGCCCTTGTTTTTTTCTTTCTCTTTCCATCTTTCTTATAAAGCACATCCAATTGCCCGGTTATTGATTTAAGTGTTTTAACAACCTTGTCATAATCCATTCGCTTGGGTCCGATGATCCCGATGGTTCCCTTCATTCCCTCATCAAGTTCGTAGGTTGCGGTCACAACAGAGCAGTCCTTCATATTCTGGACAGGCGATTCTTCACCGATGTAAACCTGGATTCCGGTGCTCTCCTCATCGTGATTCTGAAGGGTTTCATATACTATGTCAGACAACTGTTTTTTCTCTTCGAATGCGGTGATTATCTCGCTTGCCCGTTCGTTGTCGGACAGCTCGGGATATTTGAATATGTTGTTCGCACCGCTTGTATATATCTCAAGGTCTTCGTCAGCCTTGATAGCCTGCCCCACGGCATCGATGACATCGGATATAACCTCCGAATGGATACCTGCCTGTTCCTTCATTTTCTGTATGGTCCCAAGCGATATCTCCTCGATAGATAACCCGTTAAGGTTGGTGTTTAATAGGATATTCAGTTTAAGAAGAGTTTCGTCATCTATAAACTGTGCAGCTTCGATGATCTCATTCTTAATGATGTTTCCTTCAACAACTATAACCGCAACTATCTGGTCATCACCCATTCTCGAAAGCTGAATGAACTTAAGCTTGTTCTGATGATACCTGGGCGCCGATATCATAGCCGCGTAGTTGGTGTTGACCGAAAGTGACTTGGCTATCTGCTTGAGTACCTGCTCCATCTTGTCGGCCTTCTCGATAAGGATCTCCTTCATCTCATCGACTTCGCGTTCCTTATCGGCCATAAGGTGGTCAACATAGAACCTGTACCCTTTATCGGACGGAATACGGCCTGCCGATGTATGCGGCTGCATGATATATCCCATCTCCTCAAGATCTGCCATCTCATTACGGATGGTCGCCGAGCTTAAGTTAAGATCGGTATACTTGGATATTGTCCTCGAGCCAACCGGTTCACCCGTATCAAGGTAAGTCTTTATTATGGCAAGCAAAATCGTTTCCTGTCTGCCGCTAAGCTCCAATATCGGTCCCTCCTCCCTCCTTATGATCTGTAAGGTAACAAGTACTCCGTACTTGTTCTGATACGTTCGCCACTAAGGCATCATAAGGAATCCTCCCACTCCGTGGGTCCCTCCTTATGATTATTAGCACTCAATGAGGGGGAGTGCTAACATCTATAGATAAGATAGCACTCTATTTTGGTATTGTCAAGAATAAATATTTAGTACTCATTAAGTGCTCTGCACAAAAAAAGACACCGATAAAAATCGATGTCTTTAATAAATCATTATTTATAAGAACAGATCTTATGCCTCGAAGCTTCCGCTTACACCGTCAGCTACATAATAAACCATCTTCTCTGAAGCGTTAACATAGATCTCAATCTTCTTAGCATCAGCCTTGTTGTTCTTCTTGTAATCCTTAGCTGCACGTGCCGCAAGCTTATCAACATCTACATTCCTGTCATCAAACTGAAGCTCGATCGTAGCCTTAACAGCTACCTTCTTTGTTGCAGCCTTCTTAGCTGCTGCTGTAGTTTCCTTCTTGGCAACTGTCTTCTTAGCTGCTGCAGTTTCCTTCTTGGCAACTGTCTTCTTAGCTGCAGGCTTCTTAACTGCGGGCTTCTTAGCAACTGTCTTCTTAGCTGCTACAGGCTCTGCCTTTTTCTCTGCTGCTACAGGCTCTGCCTTCTTCTCTACAGCTGAGGGTGCTACTGCTACTGGTTTCTTAATTTCTGCCATGTTGATCTCCTTTCCTCACTCTCAACAAAAACTTCAAAATGTAAAAAACATTATTAACATAT
>JBGUQP010000551.1:0-3163 GCA_045131145.1 Lachnospiraceae bacterium
CAGATCCATAACATAAAATGGGAGGTTGATAAGGCCGGAAAGAAAGTGATATCGGTAAGCAAGGGCCTTGTAACCGCAAAGGCTGAGGGAGATGCCGTGATCACGGCAGTCATCAAGGTAAAGAGCGATGGAGAAAAGAAGGCGACAGTACTTCCGGCAGTTACCTGCAGAGTACATGTTGATAAATCCGAAGATGATAAGCCGGTGAAAAAGACAGAAGATAAGAATTACAAACTCGGGCTGGACAAGACTTCCGTTAAGCTTGACTTTTCTACCGCTCCGAAAGGCAGTATAACGGTTAAACTTACATCACCCAAAAAACCGGTCACGATAGACGATCTTGCAGCCTCTGTGAGTATCGAAGCATTTTCGACGAATGAAAATGTGGTAATTGTCGGCAAGTATTCATCAAAGACCGAAAAGGATGCCAAGGGAAGCTATGCAGGCACCGTCATACCGATAAAGGCTGTAGGCCCCGGAACGGCATTTATCAAGGTAAAGTCGGGATACGGGGAGAACGGCGGATCTAATGTATGCGTCTGCAAGGTTACGGTAACGGCGGTGGCGACGGATATAGAAATAACCGGTGATTCGGGAAAGCTTCTTGACGGTACGGGCAATATAACCATGAACAGGGGTGAGACCGACAGGCTGTACTGGAAGATCGCACCCGGTAATACTACGGATATAGGGAAGCTTAGCTTCTCCGCAACGGGAGGAGTTACGATTAAGAACGGTGTGATAAAAGCCATGAAAGTCACAAAACCCGATAAACCGGCCAAAGTCATGATAAAATGCGGCAAGGTAAGAAAGGTGATCAACATTACGGTAAAGTAGACCGGATTTGAAAGATAAACCATTTGATCTATATCCGGGTAAAGAACAGGAATATGCTGACCTTAAAGTTTGAAATAACCGGATGACGTATTCTATGAACATAAGTGGTATAATATATTTAATGTGATATTGCACGCGGGTTGTTTTGATTTGGTAGGAAAGTAGGTTCAAATATGAAAAAAAATGTGACTGCCGATAAAGAAAACCGTATACTTGAAAAAACCTTAAACAGTCTGGAGGTAAAGAGACAGGCGCCTACAAGTGTATTTGTGCTGCTGCTTATACTGCATTTTGCCGCTTCTTTAGTTATAAGCAGGGCTGCCGGTTCACATGAAGAAATATTTATCGGAAGTTTTCATGTTCCGTTCTATTCATTTGCAGGCATATTTTCTTCGTTTTCAAATCTGTGCATTATCTTTATGGTAATCTTTTGCGGTAAAGCGGGGTTTGTAGCATCCATCATCGTGATGATGATTCAGATCCCGACGATCCTTATGGGTATATTTATCAAGGGCAACTATACGAGTCTTCCCGGTGTATTTGTTGATATCCTTACGATCATTGCCGTAATAGTTATTTTTTACAACAAAAGAAAGCTCGAAAAGTACCAGTTAAGGCTGCGTGAACAGGCAACAACCGATCCCCTTACGGGATTACCGAATGCATTTGCAATCACTGAGCTCCTCAATGAATTGACAAAACATAATAAACCTTTTGCGGCGGCCACCATAGACATCAATGACTTTAAGAGCATTAACGATACCATGGGCTTTGACATGGGAAACAAGGTTCTGGTCGCCGTTGCATCACGTTTTAAGAGTATTGCGGACAAGGGTCTTTCGGGTACGCTTGACTTTATCTCGAGGCTGAGCGGCGACGAATTCTCCCTGGTGATCCGTAATTTCAGCTCCGAAACGGAAATAGAAAAAACCATTAAACAATATGAAGCAGCCCTTAATGAAAAGATCGAAATAGACGGATATGATTTCTTTGTAAATGCAAGTTTCGGATATTCTGTTTATCCGGATGATACTACCGACCGGGATGCGCTTATCTCTTATTCGATCGCGGCAATGAAAGAGATCAAACGCATCAACGGCAGTGAACACATCATGCGTTTTTCTTCCGAGCTTAAGGCCGATGACCACTTTGTGATCGACAACAAGGTAAGGGATGCGCTCGAAAAAGATAATATATATTTCAACCTTCAGCCTCAATATGACATCTCACACAAACTCCGTGGATTTGAGGTGCTTGCGCGCTTAAAAGACAGCAACGGTATCGGCATAAGCCCGGTTGAGTTTATCCCTGCCGCGGAGAGACTGGGCCTTATTGACAGCCTTGATCTGGCAGTATACAACAAGTCAGCATCCTTCTTCGGAGAACTGATAAACAGGACCGGAACGGGGATCATGCTCAGCATCAATGTTTCGGTAAAACACATGATGAAGAGTGATTTCGTTGAAGAAATACGCAGCTTGCTTAAAGAGAACCGGATACCGGCGAGTCAGCTTGAAATCGAGATCACGGAGTCGATCCTGATAGAATCCACCGAGAAGGCTTCCAATATCCTTAATGAACTAAAAGACATGGGTATAAAGATAGCAATAGATGATTTCGGTACCGGATATTCATCGCTCAGTTATCTCAACAGTTTCCCTTCGGATACACTTAAGATCGATAAATCTTTCATAGATAAAATGAATTCAAGTGATTCTTCGCAGAAATACGTTGAGGCGATCATTTCACTTGCGCATGTAATGGATTTCGAAGTGGTTGCCGAGGGCGTTGAAGAGGACGATCAGCTTGAAACACTTCGAAGGATCAACTGTGATTATATACAGGGATTCATATGGGGGCGGCCTCTTGCGAAGGAAGATGCGGAGAAACTGGTGATGGAACAGCTTTGATGAGAGGGGAGACAGTAATGAAAAAACGGCTGAATATCGCATTGTGTGTCGGAATGCTGGATGCTGAGATTTCCATGGCTATCTGCGAAGGAGCTTTGAACGCTGCTTCTAAAATTGATGCCAATCTGTTTATATTGCCGGTGGGGATCATAAACGAGAAGTTAAGGCCCAATGATGAAGAATGGTTCCGCTATAATTACCAGTACAACTCCCTATACAGCTGTCTGCAACTGAATTCGTTTGATGCCGTGATCATGGAATACGGAGTGATCACTTCCCTGCTTGAGCCTGAAGAAAAAAGGGAATTCCTTAAAGAGCCCGGAGATGTTCCCATTATTCTGCTTGCCGGGGAAGAGGAAGGGTATCACAGCATAACAATAGACAATAAAGCGGGTATTAAGCAGGCGGTGCAGCAC
>JBGUQP010000552.1:0-2602 GCA_045131145.1 Lachnospiraceae bacterium
CAATTCGCTTCGGGAGCATACCCGTCACGAGCCCTTTTTTATTGTCCGTTAGCGATATTAAGATATCGCCGAACCCGAGCCGCTGCCGTTCATTAATGTGCGGCAGCCTTCTGTTTTTAAGTTTCTTCCATTTTCTCAGAATCCCAGATTATCATTCACCAATATCACATGTATCCTGTCCTTATGCTTGGAATACCTTGTGATAAGTATCTGGCAGCATATGGTATCCGGTGACTTGCAGTCCATACAAGAGCCTGTGGATGTACACGGCGTGGAAAGCCCGAAACGCTGGGCGTTGATAGGTGCTGCCACATTCCTTGCTCTCTTCATGGCCGAATCTACATCCTTTGTGATCTTATTCATGCCGACTATGAAAATGACCTTCTTCGGACCCTGTGCTATAGCGGATACCCTGTTGGCATTTCCGTCAACATTTATCATGATACCGTCTTCCGTCATGGCATTTGCGCTCGAAAGGAAGAAATCCGCATCGTACGCCGCAAGCATCGCAGCCCTTTTGTCCGTAGCCTTGTCCCTGTCTATGAAATTATAATCGGGTCCCTTCAAAGCCTCTACCAGTCCTATCTCGTGGGCACTCATTGCCCCGCCCATGGTCACCGAGCTTCCCTTGGGTATCAGCTCCAAAGCGATCTTCAATGCCTCTTCCTTAGTCGCTGCATAATACCCTGACATGTTTCTCGACTCAAGCCCCTTGATCACCTTCTGTGCCAAAAGGTTGTTGCGTTTTGTAATATTCTCGTTCATCTGCTTTGCCTCGTATTTCCTTCTCCTTATGCGGCCTGCCCAAGTCTCCCCGGCAGCCGGAACTTTATTGAAACCAATAATAATTCTAGCAGATTAAACAGGTAAAAACAATGGATATTACTGTAAATATCCCTCTGATCTGATTACGACACTTCCTTAAACTGTGCCATATACAGGTCATAGTAGATACCGCGCTTGGCAATAAGCTCTCTCGGGGTACCGCTCTCTATGATGCCGCCCTTATCTACCACGAATATGCGGTCGGCGTTCTGTATGGTCGAAAGCCTGTGGGCAATAACAAACGAAGTCCTGCCCTTAAGCAGCTTCTCGATGCCCTGCTGCACCAAGATCTCGGTATGCGTATCGATACTCGAGGTCGCCTCGTCCAGGATCAGTATCTTCGGGTTGCTCACCATGGTCCTCGCAAAAGCGATAAGCTGCCTCTGTCCTGCAGACAGGCCCGCACCCCTCTCTGAAAGCTCCGTATCGTAACCCTTTTCCATCTTCATGATGAACTCATGCGCATTGACTGCCTTCGCAGCCTCGATGATCTCCTCATCCGTCGCATCCAGTCTGCCATAGCGGATATTCTCCTTTATCGTGCCTGTAAAAAGGAAATTATCCTGCGTCATAACGCCCAGCCTGCTCCTTAAGGAATCTATCGAAACATCCCTGATATCATGACCGTCCACTAAGACTCTTCCGCTCTGTACATCGTAAAATCTCGAGATCAGGCTCACCACGGTCGTCTTGCCGGCACCTGTGGGGCCGACCAGTGCTATCGTCTCGCCCGGGTTCACATGGAAGCTTACCTCATGCAGTACATCCGGGTCGTCATCATAGTGGAAGCTTACGTTTTCAAAATCGATCTCGCCCTTAACATCCTCGAGTTCGATGGCATTTTCATCATCAAAAATCTCAGGCTTTGTATCGAATATCTCGAAAATACGCTCAGCGCCTGCGATATTTGTGATCATCTGGTTATAATAGTTACTTAAATTCATGACCGGCTGCCAAAACATACCGATATATGAGCCGAAAGCGACCAATGTACCGACTGATACGTTCTCGATACCCACAAACTGGATACCGATCAGGTACATTGCGATCAGACCTGCTGCCCAGCAGATATCGATGACCGGTCCGAACAAGTCGGCCCAGTGACATGCCGATACGAACGCATCACAATGCTCATCTGTCAGCTTGTCAAAGGTCTTCTGGGTCTCATCCTCGGCGTGGAAGCTCTGGATCACACGGATTCCCGCGATATCCTCATGCAGAAAAGCATTGAGGTTTGAACTCTTTTTCCTGAAATCCTGCCAGCCTTTGTGAGAACGCTTCTCTAAGAACGACACACCGAAAGCCATGATCGGAAGGCTCCATAGTGAAGCCAGTCCCAGTCTCCAGTCCTTTATCAGCATGATCGCAACAACCGCGATGATCGTGATCGCATCAGGAATAAGGGTGGTCACGCTGTTTGACAGCACGTCCTTCAACGAGTCAACATCACCCATGATACGTGACAGGATCTTTCCCGTAGGCCTTCCGTCGAAAAATCCGAAGCCTAAGGTCTGTATATGTTCGTACAGCTGCTGCCTGTTCTTTAAAACGATCTCGTTTGACATCTTCGCCATCAGGTACATACGGAGCTTTATCAGCAGTACCAGCGTGATGTTCATCACTGCTGCCAGTATGCAAAGCTGCACCAGTCCTTCGGTACTTTTACCGATTATGTGGACATTTATTGCCCGCTCTATGATGAGCGGATTTGCTATAGATATGATGGTGCTGATGCCCATGATCACTAATACTGCGGCGATCAGCCCCTTATATTTGA
>JBGUQP010000553.1:0-7207 GCA_045131145.1 Lachnospiraceae bacterium
GAAGCTTCAAGAATACCTGAGCCCGTGCCAAAAGAACCGTCCCCATGGCATGCAACCGTGCCAAAAGAACCGTCCCCGTGGCACGATGCAAACATTTTGATAGTCGATGATACACCGTCGAACATAAAGATCATGCAGCTCTTCCTTAAGGATACACTCATAAACATTGATTCTGCGACAAGCGGACCGGCTGCAATTGAAATGGTGAAGCAGAAGAAATACGATATCATATTCCTGGATCATTTAATGCCCGGGATGGACGGACTTGAGACCTTTGCAAAGATCAAGGAAGAGCCTGAAGCGATGGACATGAACAGGGATGCTAAATTCATCATGCTCACAGCCAATGACCAGGCAGGCATAAAAGATATGTTCATAAATAAGGGATTTGATGACTTTATCTCCAAACCCCTGAAGAGGGATTCGCTGATCGAAACCCTAAGCAAGTATCTATAAATGAAACCGAGGAACCGTCCCCCTGTTTCATTTTCACTCATCTATAGTAGATACTGTGATCGTCAGCTCTTCAAGCACATCCAGCAATACCCTTACGGTATCAAGGCTTGTGAACATGGTCACGTTATTCTCGGTGGCCGTGCGTCTTATTGCGACACCGTCTCCGTAGTGGACTCCAGATAAAATAGCGCGTGTATTTATTACATAACTTACATATCCCGACCGTATGACCTTAAGGACCTCATCGCTTCCCTCGGACAGCTTGTGGCGTACCCTGGTCTTGACTCCGTGTTCCTTTAAAAATTCAGCTGTTACCGTTGTCGCTTCTATATTAAATCCCAGATCGTAGAAGCGTCTTATTAATGGCAGGGCCTCTTCCTTGTCCTCATCAGCCAAAGTCACAAGCACCGTACCGTAGTTCTGAAGCTCTATGCCCGATGCTATAAGGGCCTTGTACATGGCGCGATGCAGCTTGTCATCATATCCTATGGCCTCGCCGGTCGACTTCATCTCGGGCGAGAGGTAGGCATCCATTCCCCGCAGCTTGCTGAAGGAGAAGGCCGGAACCTTGACGTACCACCTCTTCTTCTCTTCCGGATAGAGGGTAAATATCCCCTGTTCTTTGAGGCTGACCCCAAGAATAACAAGTGTTGCTATATCCGCGAGTGAGTAACCCGTGGCCTTGCTCAGGAACGGAACCGTTCTTGAAGACCTGGGATTTACTTCTATTATATATACGTTTTCATCCGCATCGACGATGAACTGGATATTGTAAAGACCCACTATGCCTATGCCGAGCCCCAGCTGCTTGGCGTAGCGCAGGATCGTGCCTTTGACTTTGTCTGAAATGGAATAGGGCGGATAAACGCTCATTGAATCGCCCGAGTGTACGCCGGTGCGCTCGACAAGCTCCATGATCCCGGGAACGAAGACATCGGCCCCGTCGCATATGGCATCGACCTCGACCTCCTTGCCCTTGATGTATTTATCAACCAGGACAGGCTTGTCCTCATCTATCTCAACCGCGGTCTTAAGGTAATGACGAAGGTCGGTTTCCTTGGAGACTATCTGCATGGCCCGACCGCCTAATACAAATGAGGGACGGACAAGGACCGGGTAGCCTATCTCGGCTGCACGCCGCACGCCCTCTTCTATGTTGGTCACGGCATATCCCTTGGGCTTGGGAATGCCCAGCTCATCAAGGACCTTATTGAATTCGTCCCGATCTTCCGCTTTATCTATGGCCTCACAGTCAGTCCCTATGATCTTTACACCCCTCTTCATAAGAGGTCCCGCAAGATTTATGGCCGTCTGACCGCCAAGGGATGCTATAACGCCCTCGGGCTTTTCGAGATTTACTATGTTCATGACATCCTCAACCGTAAGGGGCTCGAAATAGAGCTTGTCGGCCTGGGAGTAATCGGTCGAAACGGTCTCGGGATTGTTGTTTATTATGATTGCCTCGTAGCCCGCATTTCTTATGGTGTTTACCGCATGGACGGTGGAATAGTCAAATTCAATACCCTGGCCTATCCTGATGGGACCTGAGCCTAAGACTATTATCTTCTTCCTGTCCGTTACTATGGATTCGTTCTCATCCTCGTAGGTCGAGTAGAAATAGGGCACATAGGATTTAAACTCCGATGCACAGGTATCGATCATCTTATAGACAGGCACCATATCATTGTCGCATCTTAATCTGTATATATCATCCTCGGTCAGTATCCCGCTGTTTACCGAACCCGGTGTCTTCGCTTCTTCCGAAGTCTTTTCATCAAAGTCACAAGTCCCGTCGTCAAGACTCCACAGCCTTGCGATTGCCTTGTCCGAGAAGCCCATCCTCTTCGCTTCATAGAGATGATCAGGATCGAGCCGGTTATCCTTAAGCAGACCCTCCATCTTTATGATATTTCCAAGCTTTCTTATAAAGATAAGGTCTATTCCGGTAGCCTTATGAATTTTTTCATACATCGACTCCACTCTTTCATAGGAGGGGTCCGCATGATTTTCAGCGTTTTCATTGACATCCCGGCGGATAAGCTCCGCGATGGCATAGATGCGGTCATCGGTGCCGATAGAGATATATTTCATAAGCTCATCCGAGGGGACGGTGTCGAATTTCTCCATATAGAGGTGGTCGGCTCCCTGTTCAAGGCTCCGTATTGCCTTAAGGAGCGACTCTTCCATGGTCCGCCCGACGCTCATGACCTCGCCGGTTGCCTTCATCTGGGTGCTTAAGCTGTTGTTGGCATCGGTAAACTTATCGAAGGGGAACCTGGGCATCTTGCTTACCACATAATCCAGGGCTGGCTCAAAGGATGCTAGCGTATTTACAAGATGTATTTCATTAAGATACATTCCGACGCCGATCTTGGCCGATACCCTTGCGATCGGGTAGCCGGAAGCCTTGCTGGCGAGGGCCGAGGACCTCGACACGCGCGGATTAACTTCTATAAGATAATAGTCGAATGATTCAGGATCCAGGGCAAACTGGACATTACAGCCGCCTTCTATCTTAAGGGCACGGATGATCTTAAGGGCCGATGAACGCAGCATCTGATATTCCTTATTGGTAAGGGTCTGGGAGGGACATACCACTATCGAGTCGCCCGTGTGGATTCCGACCGGATCGAGATTTTCCATGTTACAGATGGTGATTGCCGTGTCATTTGCATCCCGCATCACCTCGTACTCGATCTCCTTGTAGCCCTTGACGGACTTCTCGATAAGGGCCTGGGAAACGGGCGACAAGGCAAGGGCATTCTTTATGATCTCGCGAAACTCCTCTTCGTCATCTGCAAAGCCGCCGCCGGTCCCGCCAAGCGTATATGCGGGCCTTATAACGACCGGATAACCTATCTCACTCGCCGCATCAAGACCCTCTTCAATCGTGTTCACAACTATGGAAGGCAGGACGGGCTCGCCTATCTCCATACACAGTTCCTTGAAGAGCTCACGGTCTTCCGCCTTCTCGATGCTCTCAATGCTCGTTCCGAGCAAGGTCACGTTACACTCTTTAAGGATTCCCTTCTTTGCAAGCTTAACCGCAAGGTTTAAGCCTGTCTGGCCGCCGATTCCGGGAAGTATCGCATCCGGCCTCTCTCTCCTTATGATCCTTGCGGCATATTCAAGGGTAAGGGGCTCCATATAGACCTTGTCGGCTATGGAAGTATCGGTCATTATCGTCGCCGGGTTCGAATTGCACAGGATGACTTCATAGCCCTCTTCCTTAAGGGCTAAGCACGCCTGCGTTCCCGCGTAATCGAACTCGGCCGCCTGCCCTATAACGATGGGACCCGAGCCGATGACCATTATTCTCTTAATAGAAGTATTCTTGGGCATATTATTTCCTCATCATATTAACGAATCTGTCGAATAAGTACTGAGAGTCACACGGGCCGGGGGCGCTCTCGGGATGATACTGAACCGAGAAAACCTCATCTTCCTTACAGCTAAGACCCTCAACCGTATTATCCAGCAGGTTCACATGGGTAACCTCAAGGCCGGTACCTTCAAGGCTCGAAGAATCAACTGCGTAGGAGTGATTCTGAGAAGTCATCTCTATCCTTCCGGTCGCAAGATCCATGACAGGATGATTGCCGCCCCTGTGGCCGAACTTTAGCTTATATGTCTTGGCCCCATATGCAAGGCTTATGATCTGGTGGCCTAAGCATATCCCGAACATGGGATAGCGGCCCTTAAGCTTCTTAACCGTTTCTATGACCGGAACCGCATCCGTGGGATCACCCGGTCCGTTTGATATAAATATCCCGTCGGGTTTAAGGTTCTCTATATCAGAAGCGGAAGTATCGAAGGGTACGACCGTGACCTTACAGCCGTGAGCGTTAAGTTCCCTCACGATATTTAACTTCATCCCGCAGTCAATGGCCACAACATGATGGGATAAATCCCTGTCACTGGCATCTGATATATAACTGTCCTTTACGGTCACCCTAGAGACCTGATCCCTTGGTAATTCTGTGTTTTTCAATGTCTCAAGTGACGTTTTAGAGTCATTGACCATATCGGTCACCAAGACCTTGCAGGATCCTATCTCCCTTATGATCCTGGTCAATCGCCTTGTATCCACACCGCTGATCCCTACGATGTTATACCTCTTCATGACAGAATCAAGCGTCTCGTCACTGCGCCAACTCGACGGGTCATCATTGTATTCGCGGACGATAAGGGCGCCTATGGAGGGGGATTTTGACTCATAATCATCATCGCTCATCCCGTAATTACCGATAAGGGGGTAGGTCATGACCACGGCCTGATCGGTGTAGGACGGATCGGATATGATCTCCTGGTAGCCGACCATGGATGTGTTGAATACAAGCTCAAGGATCCTGTCTCCACCTGCCCCGAAGGAATAACCGGGGATCTCGGTACCGTTTTCGAGTATGAGTTTTCTGTCGTATTTTTGCATTTTTCTCCTTATTATAAGGAGAATCATCTCATGAGCCTGCTTCTCCTCATTGTTAGCGCACAAAAAGGGGCACTTTGGATACGATCCAAAGCGCCCTTGCTTCATCAAAATTATTATAAACTCGCATGCCCCAATGTCAAGCCCTAATTATATGTAATTATTCCATCGCGATTGATTCTTACTTACCCTGCACGATCGCATCGCCTATTGCATGGATGACCCCGTAAAGAACTCCAGATACAGCCCAGATGATCCAGGTCATATCCCAACGGTTTGTAAGGAAGCTTACCGCAAGATATATGACCACGATCGACATCCAGTAGATCCGCGACATGGGCTCAAGCCTTACGTTTCTTCTCTTCATTTCGGTCGTGTAATCATCTGTCTGAAGGAGGACCTTATAGGCCGAATGCACTCCGCATACCGATAAGAAGAGATATACTGCAATCCCTACCTCCAGCAGGAGCAGGCACACCATGGCTAAAACGATGACCGATGCCAGGTTAAGGCAAGAGCATACGATCAGGGGAACAACGCCGAGAACGCACAGGAGCACTCCGGTTGTCAGTGCACGCATATTGGTATTCTCATTCTCTTCCATACGGGTTCTGGCCATTCCGTCAACACCGTACTCGGTCTCAAAGACTTCCCTTTCCAGAAATTCATACTTTTTAAGCTTGCCCGCATGGATCATAAATAAGTAAATCGCAAAACCGACCTGGGCAAACAGCATTATAAGTCCGATGGCCGCTGCGGCCCCCTCTCCTATCGGCAATTTGCCCGCATCTGTAAGGCCAGAGAGCATAATGAGAACCACAGGGCATGTAATACACAGGAATACTCCCAAACCTATCTTAGGCATATGCTCCTTCTTTAGTGAAATGTATTCGGTCGCATCCTCCATGGAAACACGCCTGAGTGCACCCGTCTGTGAGTCCTCTTTATTATAATAGGTAGAAGCACTCTCGGGCTCCATCTCGTCCTTCAGTAAGTAATCCGTGCTCACTCCGAATATCTCCGCGAGCTTCAATATCTTATTAAGATCGGGTACGCTCTGTGCTCCCTCCCACTTGGATACCGACTGTCTGGACACGTCAAGCATGTCCGCCAGATCCTCCTGGGACCATCCGTTTTTCTTTCTTTCATTAATGATCTTGTCTGCTAATATCATCTTTCTCATCCTTTCTGAATACTGATTTTGTATCATCTGTTTTCTCGTTCGAACAAGATGATATTAACAATTTCCCCGATTGCAGACCATAAAGTCAGCTTTTCAATGTGTCAACCGGTGGTTGCAAATGCAGTAAATATGCGCCTTTGCCTTTACAAACAGGGGATCCGTTACAGTATCAGCTCCATTCCGATCTTCTGGGGTTTAAGTCCCATAGCCTCGTAGAATTTCATAGCTCCCTCATTGCAGGTCCAGACATTCAGAGTCACATTATAGTAGTCATTCGCCCTTGCGTATCCAACCACATGGTCATACAGGGCCTTGCCCACATGCTGCCCCCTGGCCTTCTCATCGACACAGATATCGTCAATATAGAGAGTCTTAACATCCGTCAGCACATGATCATTCGGGACCTGCTTATGCATGCAGAAGGCATGGCCAAGGACTGTCCCGTCCTCACCAACACATACAAAGACCGGCCTTAAGTCGTCTGATATTATGTCAACCAGCTCTTCGGCATTGTACTTTGTTGCCGGCCCTTTAAAGAGGTCAGGTCTTCTGTTATGATGCACCATATCCACCTGAACAAGCAGTTCAAGTATCCGGGGAATATCCCCTTCATTCGCTCTTCTAACTGTATTCATAGTTATCCTCCAGATGAAATGAAACGAGGAACCGTCCCCCTGTTTCATTTCATACAAACAAAGTTATGATCGGGATCGTGATGATCGACAGCACCGTGGATATTACGATTCCGTCGCTTATTGTTTCGGCCTTAAGGCCCTGCTTGGTCGCCATGATAAGGGGCATATTACCGGCCGGGACCGCGAGCATCAGGGCACATGTATATAAAATAAGATCATCATAAATAAACAGCTTAAGAACAAACAAAATGGCAAGCGGGACAATGATAAGACGTACAAGCGAAAAAACTATAAGCCGGTAATTCCTTATAACCCGTCCTATCTGCATCCTGGCGACTGCCATTCCGAGAACCATCATTGACAGGAAGGTTGTTGACCGTCCTGCATAATCAACAGTCAGCATCAGAAGATGCGGCAGGGATAAGCCTGCAACATAGAGGATTAATGCCAGCAGAGCCGATATGGTTCCGGTATTTATCATGGCGTGGGGGGGGGGGGGGGGGGGGG
>JBGUQP010000554.1:0-3685 GCA_045131145.1 Lachnospiraceae bacterium
GACACCTACGGTAGAAGTCGGAGGTAAGACCTACACGATCGAACTTGTCATGGCTGATAACGGTTCATCGGCAGACAAGGCTCCTTCGGCAGCATCCGAACTTGTTGGTAAGGATGTATCACTGGTTCTCGGTTCATACGGATCCGGTGTATCAATGGCCGGCGGTCCCAAGTTTGAAGAAGCAGGACTTGCTGCTATCGGCGTAACCTGTACCAATCCCAACGTAACAGCAGGTAACGATTACTACTTCAGGATATGCTTCCTTGATAACTTCCAGGCTGATGTTCTTGCTAACTTCGCAATGGACAAGTTCTCAGCCAAGAAGGCTTACTGCCTGGGCGAGAACGGTAATGAGTACGATCAGGGTCTGTGCGTATTCTTTAAGCAGGTGTTTGAAGCGGCAGGCGGCGAAGTCATCACAGACTCATTCCCGACCAACAACTCTGACTTCACATCTTACCTCAATAAGGCCAAGAGTGAAGGCGCAGACGTTATCTTTACACCTGTTTCTATCGCATATGCGAAGCAGATCATGGAGCAGGCAGCTTCTCTTGATATAGGAATTCCTTTCCTTGGTTCTGATACTCTTGATGACAACATGGTACTTGAGGCAACCAAGGGAACAAACCTTCAGCTCTACGTTTCAACCTTCTATCAGGAGGGTGGTTCGGAGACCTTCGATAAGGGTATCAAGGAGTACATCAACGGTAATTCCAGCGCGCTTACAGCCAATGGCGGTAACGACACGATCTCGGCAGTAACCGCAATGGGATACGATGCTTACTATGTAGCACTTGAGGCCATCAAGGCAGCCGGTTCCGGTGATAAGGCAGCCATCAAGGCAGCAATCCCCGGTGTTAAGTGGGACGGTGTTTCGGGTTCAATAGCATTTGATTCCATCGGTGATGCAGTACGTGACACAGCTTATATCAAGACTGCAGATACAGCTTCCGGAACCTGGGCATTTGAGAAGGTTCAGACAGGATCCGGTAAATAATTAACAAATAAGGAAGAATCATTATGGAATATGTCATTTCGGTTTTGCTCTCCGGAATATCGGTGGGCGGACAATATGCACTTATCGCGATAGGTTATACGCTTGTTTACGGAATATTAAGGCTAATTAACTTCGCACACGGGGATGTGTTTATGGTTGCGGGTCTTATGGGTATTTACTTTACAGCGACCATGCCGTTTTCCGTTTCAATACCGCTTGTGATAATAATAACCGTTATCCTGGGCTTTGTGATCGAACGTGCGGCCTACAAGCCTCTTCGGAACGCGCCCAGAATGTCGGTCATGATATCCGCTATAGGCGTAAGCTATCTGCTGCAGAATACCGCAACTTACATTACCGGAGGACAGCCGATGACATATCCGGTGATCCCCTTTTTATCCAACACGGTAAATGTGGCCGGAACGCAAACCAAGTGGGTGGTAATAATCACACCGTTCCTGGTGCTGGCCCTTGTATTTGCGCTCACACAGCTTATCAACCATACCAAGATAGGAATGGCCATGAGGGCTGTTTCCAAGGATTTTGAAACAAGCCGTCTTATGGGTATTAAGATAAACAGCGTTATATCCGCGACCTTTATAATCGGGTCGGGACTTGCTGCCGTAGGCTCAGTTCTTTTCTTCACCAATTATCCGGCCATTACGCCGACTGCAGGAGCAATGCCGGGCCTTAAGGCCTTTGTTGCTGCGGTATTCGGCGGTATAGGATCGATACCGGGAGCAGTGATAGGAGCGTTCCTTATCGGCATATGCGAAACGATCATAAAGGGACTTCCTTCGTCCTGGGATGTTTCGGTTTTCTCGGATGCGTTTACATTCGCACTTCTGATAATAATTCTTATATTTAAACCGCAGGGACTCTTCGGGGAAGCTGCTACGGATAAGGTGTAGATCATGAAAGAGAAGAAAAGATCATTCCGTATATTTGTCGGAATAACATTATTATTACTGCTCGTGATCCTTTTGGAGAATCTGAGCAGCTTCATACCGGGACTTCCTCAGGTATTCCAACCCACAAGTCCCCTGTTTACGGTTTTGAAAAAGGCAGCCGTATACTCACTGGTGGCAGTGTCCATGAACCTGCTTAACGGTTTTACGGGCCTGTTCTCACTGGGACAGGCAGGCTTCATGCTTCTTGGCGCATATACATATGCGATCCTTATGGTTCCGACAGCGATGAAGGAGCAGGTATATTATCTGTTTGAAGGCTGTGCTTTTGATTTTTCCCTGCTGGATACATTTGAGGGCATATTCGGAAACAGCGGATTCGGCGGTGCGGTCGCTATGATCTTAAGCTGTCTCATAGCTCTTTTGCTTGCAGGATGCGTGGCTGGGTTCTTCGCTTATCTTATAGGTATTCCCGTGCTCAGGTTAAAGAGTGATTATCTGGCGATCGCAACTCTTGGCTTTGCTGAGATCCTTAGGGCAATATTTCAGTGGCAGAAGCTTGGTAAGGTGACTAACGGGGCCAACATGATCAAGGGATTCCCCACTTTCTCAAGCTTCAATATAACAAATTCATCGGGCGGAACTGTATTAAGGCTTTCAACCTTCGTTCCCTTCCTGATCTCGGCATTGTGTATACTTGTGATCATGCTCCTTATCAATTCTTCTTACGGAAGGGCCTTTAAGTCCATCCGTGATGATGAGGTGGCAGCAGAGGCTATGGGAATAAGCCTGTTTAAACATAAGATGCTGTCATTTGTTATCTCGAGCTTTTTCGCGGGAATAGGCGGCGGCCTCTTCGCCATGTATGTGGCCAATGCACAGGCCAAGGCTTTTACCTCGGTTATGACATACGAGATCCTTCTGATCGTCGTTATCGGAGGAATAGGATCTGTGAGCGGAAGTGTCCTGGCGACCTTTTTATACGTTGCCTGCTCAGAGTGGTGGTTGAGGTTCCTTGACAGCGAGCAGTATATAGGGAGCTTCAAGGTACCCCTTCTTCGCAACGGCTTCCGTATGGTGGTGTTTTCGGTTGTCATCATGGTTATCGTCCTGTTCTTCTCGCAGGGCATCATGGGTAACAATGAGTTAAACCTCGGAGCCCTCCTTAAAAAGATAAGTGTAAAAAAGGAAAGGAAAGAGTAGGTTATGGGGAACGCATTACATCTTGAAAATGTAACAATGCAGTTCGGAGGAGTTGTATCGGTAAATAACCTTACACTTGACGTTCCCGAGCATAAGATTATAGCTCTTATCGGACCGAACGGTGCCGGAAAGACAACAGCTTTTAACTGCATAACAGGCGTCTATAAACCGACTAACGGATTGATCGAATTCATGGGCAAGCCCATGGTAAGGAATCATCCGACAGGCAAGGCGCTGAAGAATTATAAGGGTGAGAACAGGGACATGTATGCAAGGGAAGCAGCCCTGTCCCCGACACCCGACCAGATAACGGGACTCGGTATAGCCCGTACCTTCCAGAATATCCGCTTGTGGAAGAGCATGACCGTATTTGATAATGTTCTTATTGCAAAACACCAGCATGCAAAGCAGAATGTTTTCTCGGCAACCTTCAGGGGTAACGCTGCTGAAGAAAAAAGGATGCGGGATGAAACAATGGAACTCCTTGTAGAGCAGGGGCTCGATACTTATAAGGATGAGCTTGCTGTAAGCCTTCCCTACGGACTTCAGAGACGTCTTGAGACAGCAAGGGCACTGG
>JBGUQP010000555.1:0-2094 GCA_045131145.1 Lachnospiraceae bacterium
CCGACCCGGTGGCACACCCTGCCAAAAGAACCGTCCCCGTGGCACACCCTGCCAAAAGAACCGTCCCCGTGGCACACCCAGTTTCACACCGTCCGGTTACCGGCAAGGACTTCGCGATAATCTTCGAGGTTCTTCCTAAGCAGATTGGGAATATCAAGTTCATATGGACACTTCTTAAGGCAGGCCCCGCAGGAGATGCACTTTTCGATCTCCTTCATCTTGGCCTGCCAGTGTTCGTTTAACCAGCCTGCGGAAGGAGCGCGGCGGAGCATTAAGCTCATACGGTTACACTGGTTTATCTCAATCCCGACGGTGCAGGGCATGCAGTAGCCGCAGCCCCTGCAGAACTCACCCTTTAATTCATTTCTTTCACGATCGATGAAGGCACGGATCTCATCATCCATTGAAGGAGTATCATCCATGTAGGACAGCCACTCATCAAGCTCGCTCTCACGCTGTATTCCCCAGATCGGAACGGTCCCGTCGAACTGGCTGACAAAGGCCATGGCCGCCCTGGAATTCGTGATAAGGCCGCCCGCAAGTCCCTTCATGCAGATAACACCCACATCATTTTTCTGACACAGACGGATAAAGTCAATCTCCTTATCATCGGCCAGATAACTTATGGGGTACTGAACCGTCTCATATAATCCCGACTCTGCCAGCTCATTGGCTATGCCTATCTTATGGGCGGTACCCCCGATGTGTCTGATTTTGCCTTCTTCCTTAGCCTTAAGCATGCACTCGTACATGCCGGTTCCGTCGTCCGGCCTGAAGCAGGCACCCATTAAATGGAACTGATAGACATCGATGTAATCGGTCTTTAAGTTGTTAAGGGATGTCTCAAGGTCCTTCCAAAAGCCTTCCGGTGTTTTCGCTGTGGTCTTGGTCGTGATAATTATATCTTCGCGCCTGACATATCCTGTTCCGAAGGCTTCACCAAGCTTGATCTCGCTGTCGCTGTAGGCCCTTGCTGTGTCGAAAAATCTCATGCCGCCATCGTATGCCTTACGCAGGATCTTTACCGCTTCATCTATCTTCACACGCTGTATCGGAAGGGCTCCGAAACCGTTCTGCGGTACTTCTATTCCTGTTCTTCCCAGTCTTATATTTCTCATGTTTTTCTCCTTTTTGTGATGAACCGAGGAACCGTCCCCCTGTTTCAAAAAATGAACCGAGGAACCGTCCCCCCGTTTCATCATACAATATTTTGAGAAAAAGTTAAATGTCGATTATCTCTTTTCAGAGGGGACATTTTATAATATACTGTATCCGCATGAAGGTCTGCCTGTTTCACTTAGATAACAGGAGGTTTGTTATGAATGTTGAAATAATAAATGACAAATTAAATATTGTAATTGACACAATGAACCAGAAATTCGAAAAGATCGATGAAAAGTTCGAAAAGATTGATGAAAGGTTCGAAAAGATCGATGAAAGGTTCGAAAAGATCGATGAGCAGCTTTCCGATCTCAAGGATGGTCAGGAGAAGCTGTGCACAAGAGTCACCAATCTGGAACCTCTGTATGAGAATGAAATAAAAAGGGATATCCAGCTTATTGCGGAAGGTCATAGCATCATTATCAGGAAACTCGATGAGTTACTTAAGGTGAAGGATGACCATGAGTATACAAAGATAAGGCTTGATATACTGGAGTCCAGGGTGAACCGATTGGAGAAGGAACGGATAAGTTAAGTCTGTTCCGTTAAAGCTAAATAAGGGAAACATAAAATGACCAGACCACTTAACGGCTGGTCATTTTATGAACATTTATCAGATTTGGGTTACAGAACAAAGAAGGGAGAGACAGATGGAAAAGCGGGAAAAACTTGGCAGCCGCATGGGATTTATACTCTTAAGTGCGGGCTGTGCGATAGGACTTGGAAATGTATGGAAGTTTCCATATATAACCGGACAGTACGGGGGAGGGGTATTTCTGATACTTTACTTCATTATGCTCATACTGTTCGGCATCCCGGTGCTGACCATGGAATTTGCAATAGGAAGGGCGGCGCAGAAGGCACCCGTTCACATGTATGACGAACTTGAACCTAAGGGCAGCAAGTGGCATATCCATGGATACGTCGGAATGA
>JBGUQP010000556.1:0-3951 GCA_045131145.1 Lachnospiraceae bacterium
CAGGTGCTATTTCTGCAAACGCGGGATCTTCGGAAAGATCAGGGAGATCGCCCTGGAAAACGGTATCGAGTATTTAGCGGAAGGTTCCAATATGGATGATCTTGGCGATTACCGCCCGGGACTTAAGGCTGTGGAAGAGTTATCTGTTAAGAGCCCCTTAAGAGAAGCAGGACTCTATAAGTCGGATATCCGCATGCTTTCCAAGGCTATGGGACTTCCGACATGGAGTAAACCTGCCTATGCTTGTCTTGCGTCAAGGTTTGTCTACGGGGAGGAGATTACGGAGAAAAAACTTGATATGATCGATAAGGCCGAACAGTTCCTCATAGAGAACGGCTTCTTTGAAGAGCGCGTGAGGATGCATGGAAATATTGCAAGGATAGAGGTACCGGCAGCAGATATTCCCCGGCTTGCATCAGATGAGATCCGGTCAGTCGTTTATGAAGAATTTAAGAAGCTCGGTTTCTTATTTGTAACACTGGATATGAAGGGATACCGTACGGGAAGCATGAATGCAACCTTATAAATTAAATGGGCAGTGATCTGACTTTACGAGGATGAGGATATGAAGATAAAGGTTAAGGAAATAACTTACGAAGAATTGTCGGATATTAAGGCACCAGAATACAAGCCTCCCAGAAAGCCGGATCCGGTTCTTAAAATGATAATAAACATCCTGTCGGTCATGACACTTAAGAAGCATAATTTCACGGCAGAATATAAAGGTATGGACCGGCTTTCAAAGGATGAACCCTGTCTTATACTTATGAACCATTCAAGCTTCATAGATCTGCAGATCGCATCGGCATTATTATATCCGCGTTCCTATCAGATCATATGCACGACAGACGGGTTTGTCGGCAAGGAAAATCTCATGAGAAGGATAGGATGTATCCCTACGCTTAAATATGTCCTGGATGTCAGGCTTATTAAAGATATGGCATATGCGCTCAATGAACTTAAGACATCAGTGCTCATGTATCCCGAAGCCGGATATACCTTTGACGGAACGGCATCTGCGCTGCCCGACAGTCTCGGGAAGTGTGTGAAGAGCCTTAAGGCCCCGCTTGTTATCATAAATACATACGGAGCTTTTACGAGAGATCCCTTGTATAACATGCTACAGATACGTAAGGTTGATATAAGCGCAAGGATGGAGTATGTCTTAAGCCCTGAAGAGATTAAGGAGAAGAGCGCCGATGAGATAAATAAGATCATCAAAAGCTATTTTACATTCGATCAGTTCAGATGGCAGCAGGAGAATCATATAAAGGTAGATGAACCCTTCAGGGCAGACGGCCTTAACAGGGTGTTATACAAATGTCCGCACTGCAATACGGAAGGGCAGATGACCGGTAAGGGGATCAGATTGGAGTGCGGCAGCTGTGGCGCGTCTTATACTCTTGATGAGTACGGATATTTAAGGGGCGATAATGTTGAAGCAAAGTTCGATCATATCCCCGACTGGTTTAAATGGGAGCGTGAGTGTGTACGGGATGAACTGCTAAGAGATGAATACTCCCTTAAAGCCGACGTAGATATATATATGATAACGGATACAAAATATCTGTACAAGGTCGGTACGGGAGTTCTTGAGCACAGCAGGGAAGGCTTTCATCTGACCGGTTGTGAAGGAAGGATAGATCACAGGCAGAAGCCATCGGCATCCTACAGCCTGAATGCCGATTACTTTTGGTATGAAATAGGTGATATGATAGGAATCGGAGATATAAAAGCCGCATATTATTGTTTTCCGAAGAACTGCGGCGATATAGTCGCCAAGACAAGGCTTGCAACCGAGGAGTTGTACAAGCTTGTACGGGGACTTCATTAGATCATTTTTTTTCGTATGAACCGATAATCTTCAGATTGTATATCTCATACTCATTTAAAGTATGCTCATCAAAATCCTCAGGCTCAATTGACGGAGAATACCAGTCCATACTTTCAAAATGGTTCTTAAGATCTTCAGCCTTAAACTTCCGTCCGTGGCGTGCATATATTTCATTGCGGGCGAAACGAAGTTCCTGAGCGTTAAGACCGTCAAGATCAGCCTCTGTAAGCCGTCTCTTATCACTGTCGGGGAATATCATACCGTCGGTTATCATCGACTGGTCAACTTCTCCTCCGTTTGTGGGATCTTCCGCCATCCAACGGGGCTGGTTTGAGATAAACCTAAGGCTTCCTCCCTCATCCTTAAAGGTCAGACAGCATTCCTCACCATTTCTGCCATCATAGGTAACGGTTATCTCACCCTTTTCCGTCTGTCCGCCGTTTACTGCAAATGACATCTGGTTGGTATCTCCGTGTTCAGATGCATAAAGGTCATATTCCTTAAGATACACCCAGTCAAGCGGATTGTTCATTTCGGAATAGTCATATCCTGTTGTATCCATAACGAAATTCTTCACATCCCTGCCCGATATGGTCGTAAGATCCGTGTATATTTCGTCTTCTCCCGTTGCCTTAAGATATGCCTTCGCTATCTTGGCCGATGGGCTTCCATTGGTATCATCAAAGCCTGCGCCTACATAAAATACCTCATTCCAGTCTATATCGCGGGGATCCGTATAGTAGCTTAACAGGAATCCGTAATATTTTATGCTGTTAAGCTTTTTCTCAATCTTAAGCAGCTCATCATCGGTCATGGTATTTACTATATACCTGCCGCCGTTTTCCTTGGGGCCAAGGGGTGTCCAGGCTATCGCATCGCATTTAAAGCTCCGTGTGTCAATGAGGTTCCAGAATTCTTCCTCTGTAATATCAAGCTTTTCCGATTCATCCACTTCTTCATTTCCGGTAGTGTTGTGGAAAAAAACAGGCGCCCTGCTGGCCGCATCCTCCTGACTGAAATAGAAGTCATCCCACACCTGTTCGCTGCCGTCTTCACTCAGATGCCACTCCCCGAAACATGTATTCATCGCACCGCCGGATCCCATATTGAAGAATCGCCCGTCGCCAAGATAGTTTTGTCTGTTACGAGCCCAGCCCTCAACAAAACATACCGGTTTACCGTCCTTACAGCTGTATCCGCCGTAGATGTATGCTATATCATTCGGATTATCATATTCATTCGCCGCGTTCTCTCCTATCAGCAGTTCAGGTATATCATCACCGTTAAAATCCTTATAGTAATAACCGATCACTTCCGACAGATCATCATCTCCCGGATACATGACTCTCTCCATGAGCCCTTCCGAAATGTAATCATAGTCCCTGTCAAAATCATATCCGTTCTTTATTATGTCTCTTGCTTCATCAAGTACAGGGGCATAAATATCCTCATAATCCTCATCCGGCTCCTCTTTTTCTACTTTGCCGGATACGGGAACTCTGTTTTTCTTCTTTGTTTTATTTTTGTTTTCTTCTTTTTCGTCTTCTTTCGGTTTTTCGCTTTCATTAGATGCCAGTGAACTTTTCGGACCTTCAGAACCGGATGATCCTGCACCTTTGTTTTTGCATCCGGTAAGGAGCAGACAAAATACCGTAACAATGATAACAGCTATATTGATTCTTCTCATAACTATCCTCCCTGGCATCTTTTATCCTATTTTACATCATTTCTCACAGTTTAACTACATGAGCTGTTGCATAACGGAAAAAATGTTGATAAGGTGTGGTTGAGGCTCTTGCAAGGAGCGGGAAACAAGGTCAATCCGGCCATGTTTGAAGTTGCCGATATATATAAGACATCCATATGTCCGCTCGCGAAGGTGATGAGGCGGGAATGCAGGAATAAAAAATTGGTGATCTGAAAATGACGAACAGACTATGGTACAAAAAGGCAGCAGCTGACTGGAATGCAGCGCTTCCGCTCGGAAACGGGTTCATGGGGGCAATGTGTTTTGGAGGAACGCTCATAGACCGATTTCAGCTGAATAATGACAGCATATGGTGGGGCGGACCGCGCGACCGCATCAATCCGGACGCAGCGGATAATATCCCGGTCAT
>JBGUQP010000557.1:0-2892 GCA_045131145.1 Lachnospiraceae bacterium
ACTCCCACACCTACACCTACTCCTACGCCCACACCTACGCAGGGCCTGATCGAAGAATCGGGCAGTCCCGAACCAACGCCTGCACCGGATTCATCGCTTGTTGAGGAAGCTTCTTTGTCGATATCCGGAACAGATACCGTGGCTGTAGGTTCAAGCGTGAACCTGACTGCGACATATAAACCGGATAGTTCAACGGTTTCATGGAGTATAAGTGATATTGCAATAGCCTCGCTCACGGACAACGGAAGCACCTGTCAGGTAACCGGTGCAAAAACCGGAGAAGTTACGATCACCGCATCCTGTACCAACGGTAAACAGGCAACAATGAAGATCACCGTTACCGAAAAGGAAGGTAATTACAGCGACGATGCCAAGCTTTATGATGCCAGTAAAAATGCACTGTATGTAAAGGACGGAGATGAATACAGACTTGCAACGTACGGTGATTACAAGTCGGGTAATTACGCAACATATTACCGCAAGCAGGAAGCATTCCTCTATACCGGGTGGCAGGATATAGACGGACATACTTATTATTATAAGAGTGATCATACCTATGTGACAGGTGAACAGATCATCCAGGGAATTAAGTATAATTTTGCTTCTGACGGAAAACTCAGTAAGGGTTCAGGTACCCTGGGCATTGATGTATCAAAATATCAGCCGAGTATTAACTGGGCATCGGTAAAGGCATCAGGTGTATCTTACGTTATCATAAGGTGCGGTTACAGGGGCGCTAGTACGGGATCGCTGATCCAGGATCCATACTTCACCTCTCATATAAAGGGAGCCAAGGCTGCAGGCCTTAAGGTAGGCGTATACTTCTTTACGACAGCCCTTAACGAGACAGAAGCGGTTGAGGAAGCAAGTATGTGTGCCGCCCTCTGCTCGGGATATGGTATCAACTATCCTGTATTTATGGATTGCGAGAGTTCGCCAAGGCCGGGCTATAATGAACTTTCGGCTTCTGAGAGAACAGCGATAATTAAGGCATTCTGTAACACCATTAAGTCAGCGGGATATACACCGGGTGTGTATGCAAATAAGACCTGGCTGTCAAGTAAGATGAATACATCTTCGTTATCGGGTGCCAAGATATGGCTTGCCCAGTATAATCCGGGAGGTCCCACCTATTCGGGCCGCTACGATCTGTGGCAGTACACCAGTAAGGGCCATGTGGACGGAATATCCGGAAACGTAGATATGAACCAAAGCTACCTCGGGTACTAAGATCGAAATCCGAAAAAGAAAAGAGGAATTATAAATGAGTAAGATCAAAGTGGAAACCTGCAGCATCGAAGGCCTAAAGGTCATCACCCCCACTGTTTTCGGTGATGAGAGGGGCTACTTCATGGAAACCTACAACTACAATGACTTTAAAGAGGCCGGGATTGATCTGGAATTTGTCCAGGACAATCAGTCGGCATCAAAAAAAGGAGTACTCCGCGGACTTCATTTTCAGAAGGAATTTCCCCAGGACAAACTGGTGAGAGTCATTAGGGGAGAAGTATTTGATGTTGTGGTGGATATAAGACCGGGATCAAAGACTTACGGAAAATGGTTTGGCGTAAGACTGTCAGAGGAAAATAAGAAAATGTTTTTCATTCCCAAGAACTTTGCCCATGGTTTTTTAGTGCTTTCGGATTACGCCGAATTCGTATATAAATGTACCGATTTTTATCATCCCGGGGATGAAGGGGGAATAATGTGGAATGATCCGGATATAGGCATTGACTGGCCTGCTTTAGAAGGTTTGGAGCTTACAATATCGGATAAGGATAAAAAATGGGGTGGCATTAAAGATCTTGGAAAGGACAAGATAGGTTAATATGTCCAGAAAGAAGAAGCTGATCACTGCTGTATCGATCGCTGTAATATGTTTTAATCTGTATATAATTTTGCATCACAACCCGCTTGCGGACAGAACACAGGAAATGATCAAGAAGATAATTTCCTGTGTTATCCTTGACGGGTTTTATTTTGTTTTTGTAAAGCTTTATGACAGGATAGTAGTTCTTCCGATAGAACTCTATCAGAACAGAAAGCTTATATGGAAGCTTGCGAAAAATGACTTTAAGACCAAGTATGCCGGATCATATTTCGGTATTTTCTGGGGATTTGTTCCTCCCATAATCACTGTACTCCTTTACTGGTTTGTTTTCGGTGTCGTTATGCCGGGAAGAGCTACAAACATAAAGGGTGACATGGAGATACCTTATATTCTGTGGCTTATAGTCGGAATCGTTCCCTGGTTCTACTTTTCCGAAGCCATTTCGAGCGGGACCAATGCCCTTCTTGAATATAACTATCTGGTAAAAAAAGTTGTGTTTAAGATAAGTATCCTTCCGATAATAAAGATAGTATCAGCCCTTTTTGTACATCTGTTTTTTATTGTATTTACCCTGATACTTCTTGCATGCTACGGTTATTATCCCGATCTGTACACTCTGCAGCTGATTTATTATTCCTTCTGTATGTTTATGTTTGTGCTGGGACTGTCTTATATAACATGTTCCCTGATCGTTTTCTTCAGGGATCTTGGACAGATCATCTCGATAGCCCTGCAGGTAGGGATATGGGCAACTCCTATTCTGTGGAACCTGCATCTTCTTGATGATAAGCCGGTAGTACGGTTTATTATAAAGCTGAATCCGATGACCTATGTGGTTGAAGGTTACAGGTCAGCCATATTTGATAAACTAGGTTTCTATGAAACCTTCTATTCGACAGCGTATTTCTGGATACTGACGGCGATAACTTTCGGTATCGGTGCCCTTGTATTTAAACGATTAAAAGTACACTTTGCAGACGTTTTATAAATATTAAAATTATGGAAACAGCAATCTCAGTAGAACACCTTACAAAAGTATATAAGCTCTATGACAGGAACAG
>JBGUQP010000558.1:0-5219 GCA_045131145.1 Lachnospiraceae bacterium
TGCTCCATTTTAGATCCAATCATCTTACCAATGCCCTTTCATCACCTTTGTCAAATCCCTTGGAAGCAAGCTCTGACATTTTGGAAACGGACAGGCTCGCAGCTTTCGAAGAATATCTTCCTGTCTTAACAGTCCCGCTTAAAGCAGTTCCCATTATCTTTGTTACCGGATTGAAAGAACGCTTCATTGCATTGCAGACTTTACCTGCAACACCAAATCCCTTATCCGTTATCTCCCCGCCGGCAGTACCTATCGCTTTACCGACTTTTTCTACCTTCTGACCGGCTTTTTCTATACCTTCTCCACTTATTTCTCCAAGCTTTCCTATTCCCTTAGTTAAAGCACCTGCACCCTTAACAGCGGTACCGGCGGCAAGGCCTGTTGGTACAGTGACCACATCTGCCACGGGGATTGCAGCACTTGCTTCCGCGGCAGTATTTATCGCATCACCTGCACTATCTATCGCAGTCCCTGCAGTCTTTGTACCCTGACCTGCAGACTTTAGACTTTTCCCGGTTACAGACATTCCTTTTCCTGTCAGTTCAAGCCCTGCTTTTATTATCTTTTTTATCTGCTCCTTTAACTTTTTAAAAAGTGCAGTGAAGTTCTTAGCGCGGGTTTTAAGCCTGAACAATGTGCGGATCCCTCTGCCTGAAGTTCTAAGAGTCTTTACCCCTACAACTGTTTCTGCCATCTGCTTTACGCCGCTTTTTGCTGCTATCGGAGCTGCTGTTTTTACCCCGGCTTCCAGGCCTTTTTCTTTTATCAAAAACGGATCCGTCTTTGAAATGGATCCCTTCATGCTGTCCCTTGCGATCGTGATGAACTTCGATGAATCCACTGCATTCATTACTTCCTCTCTCATACGACCACCTTGAGCCTTTCATTTATGCCTGTTAAAGAGCAAGCATCGATAATATACTCATCTATGCTGCTGCAGGCCTTTCCTATGCCGCTTACGGTGTCCTTAAGGCCCCTTACCTTTGCTTCATCCCTTTCCGTAAGCCCTAAAGAGCAGGAGAGGGCTTCTATCCTTTCAAGCCGTCCGATCACCTCATCTTTTATGACTTCAATGTACTTAGAAAGGTTTCCTGTGATATCCCCTATGCAGGTAGTTACTATACTCTCATCAAGCCCACTTTGTGCTTCCCTGCATGATCTCCAAAGATCACTGCCTGTAACGCTTAATCTTTTAATATATTCTTCCCGTTCCATTGCCAGACCCTCCTACTATTAAATGCATTTTTTCATCCGGTTTTAAGTTGTTTTTCCATATTCCAAGCATTAATAAGCAAAACAAAAAACCCAAACGAAAAGGAGGAACAACAAAATGGATAACTATGACGTAGTAAGGAGCTACAAAGATTTTAGGGGCAACCGCACCTGCAAGAAATACCGCGGTATAGGAGATGGTCTTGAGCTTGTAAGGGAAACGGGCGTTGCATACCAGCGTAAGGTTGCGCATGCCGAGATCATAAAAGGCATCGCCGAGGGCACATATGACATCTCAGAAGTCGAAGACCTTGTAGATCAGGGGATCTCTTCAACATATGCCCTTAACGCCACCAACGATGCCAAAAAGAAGATCGAGTCTGCACAGCTTTTAAGGTATCTCATGTGTGAAGAGCTTGACAGCTTAAGCTTTGACCCGGTAAAGATGGAGCTTGACTGCGGCAACGGGATAACGATATCGGATTTTGCTCCCGATGCCTTAAAGATCTGCGAGCGCACAAAGACAGTCGAAGCCATATGGTACAGACCCGGTTCGCCGGATATAAACGAAAAAACCGGCATGACCCCCGACAGCCACGAAAAGATGCAGCAGTGGTTTAACTGCTGGCTGTTAAGGCTTTATGCAAAGAAGACAGCCAAGCAGGTCTTCAGGCTTAAAAAGGGTGAAAAATACACTGCGATCGGAAGCCATTATTTCATGAAAAAGACTACTGACAAAAACGGTCTTATTAATGACAATGACTTCTTCAGCGGTAAAGGCGGAAATGTCGTGAGCCTTATTGAGACATATCCCTATGATGAACCCTGCATGCCTTCAGAGGAAGACAAGATGATCTTTAAATTCATGGAGGAATGCGATGAAGGGGTTGAAAACTGTACCGGCATGTGCAACGGCTGCGACCTTAAGTCCCAGTGCAGCTATACCAAGGCACCCGTAAAGGCTGAAAAGAAGCTGCTTACAAAGAACTCAGGCAAAAAGGAGTTTAACGATGAGCAGAAGAGAGTGATAGCCCACAGAAGCGGCGTATGCGTGGTAAACGCAAGGCCCGGCTCCGGCAAAACGGCCTGTGTTGTCGCAAGGACCGCAAAGATGATAGAAGAAGGCGTGGATCCAAAGACAATACTCCATCTTTCATTCACGGATAATGCCGTTAATGAGCTTAAGCAACGCTTAAGAGGGGAAGTTGCGCAGATGGGCATAGAAGTAGCCGATGAAGACTTTATCTGCAATACCAATAACGGATTTGCAAACCTCGCTATCCAGGAATTCTATAAGGAGCTTGGTTACAGCAAACCTCCAAGGATCCTTCAGCCTGATGAGGAGATGCAGGTCATAGAGGATCTTTGCAATGACAATCCCGTACAGGGTATAAACGCAGGGGCAGTTAAGTTTAACGCAAATTCCTGTACACCAGTAATGCTCATCGTATGCCAGGCAGCATTTGAGATAATACGCAGCAAAGGCCTTGATGTAAATGACCAAGATACTCCCGGCATATTAAGGAATCATCTCTCGGAAAAGGGACTTGCAAATTACTGCGAGCCCATAGCACTTACATCTCTTATTGATCTTTATAAGAAAAACGAAGAGATAATGAAGAGCAGATGCCTTCTTACGTATGCAGACCAGGAGCCGTTAATGTTCAAAGTACTTAAGATCCATCCGGATTATTTTGAAGCACTTGGCTATAAGCACATCATCGTTGATGAGTTCCAGGACGCAAACATGATGCAGGCAAACACCTTAAAATGCCTTATAAGCACCGCCTCGTATGAAAGCCTTTTAATGGTCGGTGATGTCTCACAGTCTATATATAAGTTCAGGGGAACCACCTCTGAGATAATGCTTAAGATAGACGATATCCTTGGCACGGAAGTTGAAAGGATAGACCTTACGGCAAATTACAGGTCGGTAGGGGAGATCTGCAGCCTTGCAAACACCGTGGATGCTCTTAATGAAAACACGACAGCTCCGATGGTAAGCTTAAGAAAGGGCAGCCAGACCGTTACTGTGAAAGGCTTCTATAAGCACAAAGAATCACTGCATGAAGATGACTGGATCATAGAACAGGTAAAGAACAAGGTCTTTTCAGAAGGCGTGGATCCAAAGGACATATGCCTTATGGCTTATAAAAGAGCAGACCTTATACCTCTTGGAACGGCTCTTACAGAAGCAGGCATACCCTGGGTATCAAAGAATCCCATGGATCTTATGGAAAACAGCAAGGTCTTAGGGGCGCTGGCATTATCCGATGCCTTTTATGAGCCGGATGTGACCATACACTATTTTAACTATATGGTCGCAAAATATGATGGCGATATGTTCAGCCTGCTTACAAACGAAGAGATCATGGATGAGATAAACGCCCTTAAGGATCTGTTTACGAAAATGGAATATCATGATCTGGCTTTTAACAAGCAGCGTGTCATATTCCATACCCTGCTTGAGGATATCAGGAACACTGAAGAGGATGAACTTTTTGAATATTTCCTTGAACTTCTCTATCAAAAGCCCGACCTTCCTTCAGAGCTTGCTTATACCCGGACTTTTAAGAAATATGGGTCAAAGCTTAACAAGAAGATGGAACAGGACTATGAGGGCGTTACCTTGGTGACCGCACACAGCTCAAAGGGAATGGAATGGCCAATCGTATATCTGTCACTTACAAGCTTTGACAATGAAATCCTGCACAAGGTTACAAACAAGGAAGAAGTCGAAGAGCGACGCAGGGTAATGTATGTTGCGATAACAAGGGCCATGAATGAGCTTTATATAACCGGCGAGTACGTAGCATACGGTAAGAAGGATGACTATACCTACAACCAGTTCTTACGTGAGATATTTACTGCCCTTGATAAGGAAGATGAATACGTTCCGATCGATCCTGAAGAAGCCGTAAGGGAAAAGAAAAGAGCTGAAGAGCGAAGGCTTAAGGACAAGGAAAGAAGAGAAGCAAAAAAGAAAGCAGATGTTTCAAGACTGCTTCTTGAAGCAGGTGCCGATAACATGCTATCAATCCTTAAAAACGCAGGCTAATGTTATAGTTAACGCAAAAAAACAGGCTGTCATAAATATATGGCAGTCTGTTTTCATTTGAAAAGGAAAAACCGGCCAACAGGCCGGTCATTTCTTAAGCTAACGCTTCTCTTTCAAGTTCTGCATAATCATATTTCCGCTGCATAAAATCGTTAAATTCCGTCTTTTTCTCATTCTTTGCAGATACGGGCTTAGAATATCCTTCCTTTAATCCCTTAATGAGCCAGCCCACGAGATTATTGATATTTCCTGACGTTTTGGACAGTTCATATACTGATTTTATCTTATCAAAATCGTAATTACCGGCCTCAGCTATCATCTTAAAATCCTTAGGGCTTAATCTCTCTTCGATGATATCAAAAAGACTTTCTATGAAGTCATCCTTCTGTTCATCTGTAAGAACCAGCTTATTCTCCGTCTTCTTACCGCTGCGTTTTTCATAATAAGCCTTATTGTGCTGTATCACGAAAGTAACTCCGGTAACCTTGCCGCCGTGCCCGCTTGTTTCCTTTATGAAATCTGAGATATAAATATCCGACAGCTTGTTTATTTCCTCGATCCCGGGCTTTATCACACGGTTATAAAGATCTATCCATCTTCCGTATAAAACCTTATGGTCTTCATCTGCAATCTTTTCCATCTTATCCCAGTCAGGTCTCTTCTTTGATGCTTCCGTCTTTATGCGGGGATCTGACAGATTGATGCAGCCAAGCTCCATCCTAAGGTCTGTAAGGTTCCAGCTTACGCTGTAAGTAGGCAGCTCTTCCTGTGACAGATCCATATCTATTTCTTCAAGGTTAGGGGGGTAAGCATAACTCTTTAATAACTTGTATAACTGGAAACCGCCGTTCCTTTTAAACGAGAAAAGAATCGGAAGCTTAAGCTTTGAGAAGTTCTGCTTAAGACCAAGGAAATGTTTCTCCATGGAAGGCTCAAACTCAACATAGAG
>JBGUQP010000559.1:0-3858 GCA_045131145.1 Lachnospiraceae bacterium
GACTGTGGAATGGATCATGGTCCATTTAAAGCTGTATGTCATCCTGCTGATAGCGTCTGTTTTTATGATCTGGTATGCCGTAACTTATGACAAGGGACGTAAACGGTCATGGCAGATGACTTTCATTTGGAAGCTTGTGTATACACTTGTATGCGTTGGCTTTGGTATATATGTTTCATATCTTGACTATATTAAGGGTGAGCAGATCATGAGTTTCCTTACCATGATGCTCTTTGTGGGCTGCTTTCTTGTATGGCCGCCCTTTGTGTCGCTGCCGCTTCTGACTCTGAGTTTTACCCTCTTTTATTATATCTGCAGCAGGAAGGTTGAGGCTTCGGTCGCAACCCATATAAATATGTTCACGACATGGGTTGCCATGGTGATGATAAGCGTCGGCAATTACAGGCAGCGGGTTTCGGAAGCCATAAAGGACAAGGGACTCGAGGACATATCCAACCATGATGACCTTACCGGTGTTTCCAATATGCACCATTTCAGGAAAGAAGCCGTAAGAATGCTGACTAAAGCCATGGAAGAAGAAAGGATGCTTACCTTCATATACTTCGACATGGTCAATTTCAAGACTTACAATGAAAGATACGGTTTTGCGGGAGGTAATGTTTTTCTGATAAAGATGGCGGAAGCAATTTGTGAGATTTTTCCGGAGTGCATTGTGGCCAGGCTGTCCGATGACCGTTTTATCATACTCGGCGATATTGACAGGCCCGAGAAGAAGGTCGAACTTCTGCAGGAGAGGATATACTTAAATCAGGGTGACGTTTACCTTAAACTGAAGGCAGGTATATATATCACTGACGGGCGGAGCAGGGACAGTGAAGGGATAGAGGAAATAAATATCTTGTGTGACCGGGCCAGGTTTGCCGTCAAGAACATCAAGGACAGGAGCGAGTCCCTGTACTGCTTCTATGATGAAAAGATTGACACGGTTGTAAGGCGCAAACACTATCTGGTCAGTCATATTGACGAGGCGGTAAAGAAGGGGTGGATCAAGGTATTCTACCAGCCTATCGTAGATACGGCAACGGACAGTGTATGTGCATTTGAAGCGCTGGCAAGGTGGAAGGATCCGGAGCTTGGCATGATATCACCCGGTGAGTTTATAGAAACTCTTGAAGAATACCGACAGATCCACAAGCTGGATATATGCATCGTGGAGCAGGTATGCAGGGATTATGTCGAGGCCAAGGAGAAGGACAGGCTTATACTGCCTGTATCCATTAACTTATCAAGGCTTGACTTTGAATTATGTGATATTGCAGGTATGATATCCGAAATTGCGGACAGATACGGGGTGCCGAGAGAGCACCTTGAGATAGAGATCACGGAGAGTGCCCTAAGCAGGAATGCACAGGCCCTTGATGCGGCAATGGATAATTTAAGGATCTCGAAGCATAATCTGTGGCTTGATGATTTCGGTGCCGGTTATTCCTCTTTCAATGTCCTTAAGGATTATTCCTTCGATGTCCTTAAGATAGACATGAAGTTCCTGGATGACTTTGGCAAGAATGACAGGTTCGAACCTATAATAGGTTCAATAATAAGCCTGTGCAGGGAACTTAATATGATCTCTCTGGCTGAGGGAGTTGAAACGCAGGAAGAGTACGAATTCTTAAAGAAGAACGGCTGTGACCGGCTGCAGGGCTATCTTTTTTCCAGGCCGCTTCCCAGGGATGAACTTCTTGAACTTTTTGATAAAGGGATTCTTAAAGCTTAAAGCTTTTACTTCAGGGGTTAATATAATATAATATTATGTCGATAAAGAAAATGAGAGAGTTTCGACGTTGATATTATTGTGTCCACGGAGGGACGTATGTTTCTCTTATACCTGTCCAGGGAGGGATCAAGATGCGTATTAATTCAGGGAGCTTTAATGTAATGAATTCCCTTTATTCCCAACAGAATAAGATGAATGCCAGGGGCTCTGCGGGAGGCCTTAACACCGGTGCGAACAATTCATCGGCAAAATCAGGCTGGCAGCAGGGTTCCGGCACCATTGACATAGATTCTTCCACATCGGTAAGAAAACAGATGCAGCAGCAGCTGCGTGAACTCTTTGACAAGCAGCAGGCCAAGGGTAATCTTCTTACTCCCATGGATAAGCAGGAGGATATCTTCGGTACCCAGAAGGAAGAAGACAAGAAGGAAGATAAGCTTCTTGAGAGCGGGAATACATACAACTTCAAGGAAGTATCAAATAAGATAATGCGGGCCAAGACTTCCATAAGTGCAGGTCAGGCGGTTGTTGCGGCCAAGAGGAAGATAAGCGAGATAAAACGCAAGATGGCATCGGAAGGTGATGAGGGCAGTGACGAGCTTCAGCTGGCACTTGTCCATGCCCGTAAGATGGAGGTTGTTGCCCAGCGCAAGAAGAATAATCTTGAACTTGAGGAGATGGCCAAGAATACCCAGAACAGGGATAAGATGCAGGAACAGCTTCAGGATTCCGCAAGTTCTCTTAAGAATGATGCCATAGAAGCGGCCAAGGATCAGATAATGGATGAACAGCTTAAGAATATCCAGGAACAGTCCGAGATCAGCAGGGAAGAAGCAAGACAGAACCATGAGAAGATAGAAGAGAAGCTGGAAGAAGAACAGGAAAAGATGCAGCAGCTTATGGAGAATATGGAGGGCATGGAGGAATTCACTCAGGAGATGAGTGATGCCGAGACGGAAGCAATGAGGGAAATGTCCGAGATGCTTGATGCTATGGAGACCATAGATCCCCATATGAGCGAGGAAGAACTTAACAAGCTTAAGACCAAGCACCGGCTGTCCGAGAACAAGGCCCTTATGAAGGCTGATATGGAGTATTTAAAGGGCATATTCAAGAGCCTTGATGCTAAGGGAGCAAACGGCATGACCACTCTCGGGCAGGGTATGAGCTTTGGAGGTACGGTAACCCAGTCACCGTCCATATCACCTGTAGGAACGGGAATGAACATGACAGCAATGGAAGGCGGAGGCGGTGAGCCGTCACTGTCGGTTGATGTATCGGTGTAAATGAATATCCGCAAGAATCCGGACAGTAATGTATGGAACAGACAGGAAGTCAGGCCTTATCAGGCTTGACTTCTATTTTGATGTGGAATATAATTTATTCGCTGTTCATATAGAAACGGCGTTAAAATCCTGTATATGGAAGGAATCCGGTGTAAGTCCGGAGCGATGCCGTCACCGTAACCTCGGAGCACATGCAGGGCCACTTGGTTTTATACCCGGGAAGGCGCATGGGAGTGATGAAGAGGAGCCGGGATACTTGCATATACAGCGGATGTGTCTTTGCGGTCCACGAAGAGACATCTGCATGAAAACCATGAAACAGGGATCTTCCCTGTTGTTATTTGATTTGCTTTTTGTTAACGGACCATCTGATCTCAGATGGTTTTAATTATTTTAAGGAGGAGAGAATTATGAAAAAGAAACTTGTAAATGCAATGCTGGCCTCGGCCGTGACAGCCGTGATGCTTGCAGGGTGTGAGGATGTTAACGTAAATATCCATAATGCCGGTGACCCGCTTGGGGTTGAGGACATTATCGGAGATGCAAACGAGGCGGATGAGGAAGTTGACGAGGATGCAGACCGTGAGGCTGCCAAAAAGGTTGCCGACCTTATTGATGCCATCTACGTTCAGGAATGGACCCCTGACACAGATGACCAGTGCAAGGCGGCTAAGGAGGCCTGGGATGCCCTTACTGACGGACAGAAGGACCTTGTGGAAGGTGAGGATGCCGATCCCGATTATTTCGGAAGGGATACCGGTGATGCCTCCAAGGATGACCCTCTTAACGGCGATGATATAGGCGAGAATGAAATACTTGTTGTAAGCGTCGGAACAT
>JBGUQP010000560.1:0-2523 GCA_045131145.1 Lachnospiraceae bacterium
CCTCTCCGTCGAAGGGATCCCCTTCGTAGACCATGAGTGAATTGATGTTGTCGGAGCCCATGAAATTGATATACATATAGGCGGTAAAGGCATCAGCTCCTTCCCCCACATCCATGGTTCCCGTTAGGGCCAGCCTTTTTTCGACATCGGTAACGCCGGTCACATGCTTAGCCGTACGTATATCATCATCCGTAAATCCCGCTCCCTGGATCCAGATATCACTCAGATTATATTTTTTATAATAGGCATCGGCCGCGGCGGCCGCACCCGAACTCTCGGCATCAAGCCCCACGAAAACAAGCATTCCCAGAAGCGACATCAGGAAAATCGATATAAACTGGGTCTTGCTCTTCATAAGGTCGCGCCGCATTTTTCTCAGTAACATTTTCGATGGTACCCCTTATGGTAATTACCAAAAAACTTCATTAGCGTCCTTGGGGGCGGCATTGTGGACTATGCTTTCAATGCCCCCGTTTTTAACCCTTATTACCGTGTCGGCAATATCCGCAAAGAAAGAATTGTGTGTGACCATGACAACCGTTCTGCCTTTATCCCTGCTCATTTGCTGAAGGAGCTTTAATACCTCCTTGCCGGTTCCCGTGTCGAGGGCTCCTGTCGGTTCATCACACAGCAGGAGCTTGGGGTTCTTGGCAATTGCTCTTGCTATCGAAGTCCTCTGCTGCTCACCGCCCGACATCTGCGAAGGAAACTGATGCATATGGTCTGCAAGTCCAACCGCGGCCAGTGCCTCCTTCGGATCCGTGGTATCGTCCTTGATATCCCTCATAAGGGCAACATTCTCATAAGCCGTAAGGGTCGGGATAAGGTTATAGAACTGAAATACAACGCCGACATTTCCTGCCCTGTAGGCAGTAAGCCGGTTGTCTGAATAAGTCGTTAGGTCTTCCCCGCCAAACCATATGTGTCCGCTCGAGGCAGAATCCATTCCACCAAGAAGGTTGAGCAGCGTACTCTTACCTGCTCCGGACGGCCCAAGGATAACCACCATCTCGCCTTCGTTAATGGTCAGGCTTGCGTTTTTCAGTGCATAGAATTCATGCTCTCCCTGGGAGTATTTCTTGCAGACATCCTTGAATTCGATAAGGACTTCTCCGTCTTTCTTTTCTTTTTCTTTATGTCCATTATTGGGGACAGTTTCCTCTATTTCTTCCTTGGATGATCTCGTCTTCGCTTTTGTATCTGTATTAGTATTAGTTTTTATTCTATTGTTTTTCTTCTTCTTTTTGCGTTCAGGTGTATCCATGGCCTTATCAAGCGACCTGTCATCTGCTATATCCACTATCTCAAGTTCCTTGACGCCCTGAATCTTTTTCTTTCCAAACATATACATGCTCTTTCTCACATTCTTTTCAGTATGTGCTTTGAACTGTGATTTTCTTTCTGTTATTTACTCTCTGCCTTAGTTCCTATTTGCTCATCTGTGATGGCGTCGGTGATGACAATGTCACCTTCCTTAAGGCCCATTCCGACCTCTATCCTGTCCTCCGATTCAAGGCCCACGGTTATGTACTGCTTCTTGATGACGCCTTCGTCTATTATGTAGCAGTAATCCCCCTCGTCATCCGCATAATAGGCCTCCGAGGGTATGGTAAGCACGCCCTGTTTCTCGCTGGTATAAATGGTAACGTCGGCCTCAAGCCCCAGGTACACCCTCTCATCGGGTTCATCGAACTTAACCGATACCGTTACCTTGGCCTTGTCGGAATTGCCGGTTTCTGCCACACGCTTGATCTGTGTGACTTTGCCGGTATATGTGGCGCCGGCTATATCTATCTCAGCCCTCTGACCGACCGCTATCTTGCCTATATCGTACTTGCTGATCCCCACGTCAACCTTAATGTTTTGCGAATCCTCGACGGTAAAGAGAGGGCTTCCCTTAGCGACAACCGTCCCAGCCTTGATAAAGCTCTCGGTGACTATTCCGTCGTATTCGATCGTAACCCCCGCTCCGGCCTTGCTTAAGTTCTCCTCCGCGGTATCAACCGATAGGGCCGACAGGTCGTAATTGTTCTTAAGCTGTTCCTTCTGGTAGGAGTTAAGTATCTGATTTTCATATGTATTTTTAAGCGTTGAGGTTTCGGTCCAGTTACGCATGATGTCCGACATCCAGTTGCCGTCAAGTACTGTGGCGGCATATTCTTCAGGGCTCAGAGTCGTTGGAGGCAGGCTTGCAAGGTCAGCCTGAAGGTTACCTATGTCGCAGCTTAAGTGCTCAATATCGTTTGTTATCCTGTTGACTTCATCGACCGTTTCCTTATAAAGAACCGGGTTTCCAACTATCTGCGGGTCGGACAGTTTAAGCTGCTGCTTGGCCAGCTCGGCCTCAAGGGCATTTACGGCACCCGTTTTCTCAGCTATGTCTTTGTTGATCCCCTTGGAGATGCAGTTGATATCCCAGGTCTCCTGATACTGGCCCTGATTGATGTAGTCACTGGCCTGTCTGAACAGGGCGTAGGAATTACGATATATCTCTATGTCCGCTGCCGCCTTGTTGAACTTTGC
>JBGUQP010000561.1:0-9069 GCA_045131145.1 Lachnospiraceae bacterium
CTTGCACTGTTATTATACAGAATATTTGAAAAGCACAGATCGCCGTGTCCGACCACCTTTATCTTTACAAACTTTCTTCCCTTCGTGATCTTCCCATACAGGAGTTTATATCGCTTTACTATTTCATCTATATCTTTGTACTTTGTCCCCAGTTCAATGTATGACCTTATCTCTTCGTATCCCGTCAGAGTCCTCAGCGTTTCGATCCTTTCATCCACCTTATCAATGTACAATCTTGCTGCTTCCGCCTCATATTCCTCATCAGAAACTTCTATCCGCTTTCGTATTTTTATGAAATGGAAGACTATTTCCATAAGATCACGAAATTCATCCTCATCTATGGCACCATGAACATACCTTAAGGCAAGGTCGGTCATATGATATCTTTCCATTGAATAGGATGCACTGCTGCCCTCCTCCTTATAATCAAACACGGTCCCATACCATTGTTTCATTTCCGGCGGTAAAAGGGTGAAGTACTTATACTCCATTCTTAACTTGTCAACATTGTTTGATGACTTTACCACAGTGTATTCATCCCCTCTGAGGGAATTGAAAAACCTGGCATCAAAACCGCTCGTTATGAACCTTCTGAAATTGTTCACATCCGACAGGGATATGAATGCGCCTGACTTTATCTTCTCATACGCTGCTTCATCGGCAGCATTTCCCGCATTCAGCCATGCCGTAAATGACGGGTACATAACTGCCGCTACCTTCTCTCCGTCAAAAACAGAGAAATTCTCATTAACATAAAGCGATTTCTCAAGAAGGACTCCCAGTGCATCCATGTCCACCGGTTCATGGTCGGAATAGATTTTAAAGACAGGATCATCGCTCCCTGAATATTCATCACCAGATTCATTTGCTTCATCGGATTCCATGAAGGCATTTACGATTTCATATTCAAGAAACATGGTTTTGGATCTCTGTCTTAAGGACTGCCTTTTAAAAATGGTGTCACCGAAACTCTTGTGACCCGTTATTACACGTATTTCCCGACCCGGCTTTCTTGAATCATCATAAATTACAGTTACCTTTTTCATCTTTCAACCTTCTCTATTTTCCGCTTTATATTTCCACCGGCATACAGATATATGCCAAGGGCCAGGGTACAGATTGCTATCACCACAATGCTGAAGACCGTATATTTCTCCTGCAGGGCATTGTTCACTGTTGACATTATCGACGTTATATAATCTGAAAAAACGCCGGCATTATAGTCAATTCCCGTCATCCATGCTATTACAAAGAGCAGGCCGCCTTCAAGGACCCATGCGGCAAAGGACATAAGGATGATTATTGCGTATCTGCCTGAAACAAGCCGCTTCACATAATCATATGCGGATCTTATCACTTCAAGAAACCTAAGTACCGCCATCGAATTCTTTGATTCCCTGTTTATTATGATATATTTATTCAGATAGCCATATGCAGGCATAAATATCAAATAAACAAATACCGTAAGGATCACAAATACCGCAAGAAAAACCGAAACACCGGAAATCTTTCCGGGATAAAGAACATGCAGGGGGATCAGGATAAGAACCAGCGCTGCGGTATCAAAAAACCTGTCAACCAATGTTCCCGCAATACCAGTACCTGCATTTCCGGTCATCCTTGAATATACGAACATCCTGTATATCTCACCAAGCTTAAACGGAATGATAAGGTTAACCAATGTGGTTCTCAGGTAGGCAAATATAAACTTTTTAAATTCAACCCTGTGCTCCAAAAGGACCAGGTACATCCTGAACATCTTGATCGTATGTATGATAAGGAACCATATAATGCATATGATACCACCGATCATCAGCTTTAATATATTCATTCCCAACAGCCCTTATACTATCTCCTCAGCCTCATAGACTTCCACCGGTTTATCCCTGTAATCGTCGGTTATGGATATCGGATCAAAATAATAATCCTTAAGGATCTTAAGAACCTTTACCGCCTGATTCATCATTTTCACATTACTTACCTGGTCCTCCTCGCGCCATGAGACGGGATAAAACCTGATATCGTGTCCATAGTACTCCGATGCGAGGATCATGCAGTAATTAAACATCAGATTATCCGGAAACTTCTCATAAAACCTGTCTTCTAGCATTTTTGTCTTATAAAGGTTAAGGCCCGAGCCCAGGTCATATATCCTCTTCCTTACAACTGCAGCAAACAGAAAATCATAAACCACGTTTCCTAAGGTTCTGAAGAGTGAATACCCCTCAAGTCGCGATCCCCACATAAATCTGGCACCCAGTATACAGTCATGCTTCCTGTGATATCCTCTTCTTAAGACCGGAAGGAAATCATGTATCGATCCCTGATCATCCCCGTGAAGAACAATAACATACTCATAGCCGTTTTTCATGGCATAGTCAAATGCTACCTTATGGGACCCTCCAAGACCGTAGTTCTCCCTGTTTCTCAGGAGCTTTATCGGGATTTCCGGATGCTGTCTTATGAATGCTGCAACCACCATCTCAGTATTGTCTGTACTTCTGTTGTTTACCACGATGATCTGTGACACGTATTCAAGGATTTCCTCATCAAACCGGGACAGGACCCTGATTATCTGGTTTTCACAATTATATGCGGGAATAAAGGTAAGTATCTTCTCCATCATTCGTACCTCACGAATCCACCGTTATTGTTATAGTCTATCCTCTCAACCTTTTTCTCATCCTCCGAATAATCAAAGCCCTCGGGAATGTAAACATCCTCATCCCTGTAATTATACAGGCATTTCTCCTTTTTATTCAGCGTATAGTATGCAGCACTTTCCGCTGCCTCGTTGCCTACAACATTCAGTACCGACTGATTATAGTGGAATTCATCAACCATATACTCGGTACTGACCGAATTAAGCACGGTTGTCGCCAGGGCATAATAACCGCTGGTCCTGCACATGTTGATCTGGGAATAAACGATATTGTCGAAATAGTATTTGCCGGTGAGCGTCCTGCCGGGGGTTATCATAAATACCTTTTGGAGTCCGCCTATAAACAGGGGTCTTATTATATTGTCCATGTTCTGGTTGTACTGCTCACTGGTCATGCCGTCTTCCGCATCCGATTCACCCTGGAGCCATATTACGTACTGTTTCCTTATGTAGTAGTTATTGCTCTCAAGCCATACCTGTGCCCTTTTCTGTCTCTCGGAAAAATCCGCCATTACCGGCGCACTCATGAAAAAGTTGGTATCTCTTCCGCCTGCCGATGCCGAAACAGCTACGATCGGCACCCCGGTAAGTTCATAATACTTATTGGCAAACGCAGATACCATGGATCCCCTCTTGCCTATTGCAGCATCGGATATGGCATCATTTTCATTTATACCGAAGGGCTCCTTTATGGGATAGAGCCTGGTAGGATCGGATATTGCACGGAATTCATATCCTTCTCCCTCCTTAACCTCAGGAGCATATGATGCATTACCTCCCGTTCCCGACATATTACTCTGACCCATAAACATAACAAGATCGACTATGATCCTGCCATCATCCGTACGCAGGGTCCTGTCCTCATCATCAACCTTTTCGGGAACATCCACTTCCTCTTCCTTTTTATCTGCGGGAATTTCGGAATATGACACCGCATCCTCTGCCTCAACGTTCAGCATCGTGTTGTCAGCCGTATCATCCTCTGCCTCTGAATCTTTTTTATCGGCAGTGTCGTTTATCGATATCTCCCTGATATCCTCTGCCGGTGTTTGGGCCGAAGTGTCTCCGGTTTTTCCGTTACAGCCCGCGAGCATCATACAAATACACGCTGCCGCAATAAAGCTTAAACCTGCTTTATTTATTATTTTAAACATTTCCGATTTTTTCATTTTCTCAGTTCTTCCGTTTCTGTTTCACTTTAAATTTTAAGAACGCTTCTCCAGTGTCATCTTTCTGCTTATGAAGTTATAGACCATCACAACGCCTGTCGCAAACATCTTAACAAGTGTGGTAATTAGTGAAGGATGATCGGCAACAATTGAAGGCACTACCTTATCACATACTATTACACCAAAGTAAAGAATGAGTTCATTTAACCCGAGTCCGATCACAGACAGAACTGCGAAGATCATAAATTCCTTCTTTCTGTCCATGTCATCCCTTCGTTCAAACACAAACTTCATGCTCATGAAATAATTATATATCAGAGAGATGCAAAAGCCGAAAAGTCCGCCGACTGCAGCAGCCGTAGCAACATCCATACCGAACGCACTCCTGCACAGGGCGGAAACACCCAATGTTATAAGGTAATCTATTATAAAGGAGGTCCCTCCGACGAATCCAAACTTTATTATCTGGGCAAGAAGCTTCTTCTTTCCTTCATTTTCATTTCTCTGTTCTTCCAATTTAATTTCCATCCTCTATATTTTCTTATTCAGCTCCCTGAAATCCTTAAGGGATTGTCTTCCGATCCTGAATATCCTTTTCAGATTAATGGAGTTCACTCCGCCCTGTCTTGGCCTGAAGGTTATCGGAATGAATTTGATCGACCGTAAATGCTTTGTAAACAGTACCGTTAACAGGACATTTGATAAAAAGAAGTTCTCCGGCACAAGCTTTATCTCCTCCTTGAGAGCAGCCGAATTCATAAGCCTGTACGGAGTATTTGCGTCTGTTACTTTTACATGGAAGCACATCTTGATCACGAATCTCAAAACCCTGGTGACTATGATCCTTGACAGGCCGTCTTCCCTGTGATTTCTGTATCCGATGAGCATATCGTACTTACTTCTCTCATCCCAGAATGCATCAAATTCGGATGCCTGTGTCTGTCCGTCCGAATCCGTCTGAAATACATACTCTGCTCCCTGGTCTAGTGCATAATGATACCCGTAAAGGATGGTTGATCCATGCCCCCCGTTCTTCTTATCAAGAATGATGAGTTTGGGTTTATCCTCCTTAAGTTTATTAAGCACCTGAAGGGTATTGTCCTTACTTCCGTCATTGACTATTACCAGTCTTGAATCACCGCTCCTTGTATCAACGACAGGATACCAATCCTCCACTACCTGCCTTATATTCTCTTCTTCATTGTAAGCCGGTATGACTATATACAGGCTGTCCTTCATTCCTTCCATTATTCTTCCTTGTGCCACGGGGACGGTTCTTTTGGCACACTACCTCGGTTCTTCATAATTTATCTGTTTTCCTGTGTGCCAAAAGAACCGTCCCCATGGCACTTAAAGTAAATAAATAATATATGCTCCCGACCACGATCTTCGACGCTGTCGACTCTGAGAAAATCCTCAAAACAAAAAATACCGATATAAGTGTTACTCCGTACCAGGCAGCAAGGATCCCATATATCTTCTCCCGTGGCGAGACTGATCCTTTGTCCCTGAATCCATGATACCCTGTAAAGAAAACAGGTACAGCAGCCAGAACGAAGAAATCATATGTCCTGTGATAAGTTATGATAAGCGACCACAGGATAAGAATGCTAATAAATTCTCCGTCCATACCCTCCGGCAGCTTAAGAGCCATGATAAAGAGAATTATCATAACTGCAAGGGCCAGTAAATAGGACAGAGGCGACCCCTTAAGCAGGGCCCCGAAATCAAGTCCTCCTTCAGCCGCCAGAGCCGAAGAAACCTTAAGCGGTTTTATTATCATATTTATAAAGGAATCCCTGAGCCATAAAGCACATACAGCAGTCAGGATCGCATGGCCTGCTGCCGATACTGCTATTTCAAGATATCTTTTTTTGTATACAAAATACAGACACAGGGGAACCGTCAGGGTATATTTGAAATAACAGACAAACAGGCTAAGTACCACTGCCGCAAACAGTCCGGGATTTCTCCCGCTCTTCATCTTTCCCCTGCCGTGGCCTTCTGTATCCTGCAAAGGATACATCCCCATAAACCACACAGCCATCAGAAAAAAGCAAAAAGCAAAGAGGGTATGCTGTCCGACCCCCAGCTGGTTCCTGTAAGGAGTGCCGGCGATCATAAGGAGCATAAAAACAGCAAATACATCCCTGTCAGCCGCCTTAAAAAAGGTTCTCCTTAACAGAAAAATAATGCCTGCGGTAAATATCAGATTAGATATTATCCAAGCATATCTCGCTATCAACGGACTCATAAAGGTATATGGCAGCAGCAGCAGTAATAGCGAAGGAAACTGATTAGCCTCCATATTCTGCTTTAACCCCTTATCCGTAAACAACCTGTAAAAATCAGCCAAAGCCGGGTAATCAAGCACTTTCCCGGGCTCAAAGGACAGATCATAGGGATTAAGTCCCATACTCAGGGCCTTGGCAGCATCCCATTGAAAATCCTGACTTGCTCCTACAGCATTCCTTACACCCTGTATAAGTGAGATAAGGGCCATGGCCGCAAGAAATGTCATAACAACATATCTTACGGCCTTTCTGCCCCACATCCTTTCAAAATAATCAACCATTTTAAGCTACTTAATATTTGCAATAACTGCTTCTTTTAATTCATTTAATTTCCTGTCGGCATCATCAAGGTTGCTGCCCTTTATTCCCATATAGAACTTGATCTTAGGTTCTGTACCCGAAGGTCTTGCGCAGCACCATGAATCATTCTCAAGTTCAAAATAAAGAACATTTGATTCGGGAAGTCCTGTCTCCGACTTTGCTCCCGTATCCATGTTTATAACTTCATTCTTCTTGTAATCCCTGAATTCCTTAACTTTAAGGGAAGCAAACTGCTTAGGCGGATCCTTGCGGAGCTTATCCATGATATTCTGTATTTCCTGAGCTCCCTCTATACCCTTCATTGTAATGGTGTGGATACCTTCCTTGTAGAAGCCGTACTGCTCATAGATCTTTATCATCTGATCCCATACGGTCATTCCCTTACTCTTGCAGTAAGCTGCAACCTCGCACAGGCACATAACGGCAACTATTGCATCTTTGTCCCTTGCATGGGTTCCGGCAAGACAGCCGTAGCTTTCTTCAAGGCCGAATACATAGTTATTGGTATGCTTCTCCTCAAACCACTTGATCTGCTCACCTATATACTTAAATCCCGTAAGGACCTCGATGAGCTTGACTTTATAAGCCTCGCACATGGGATCTGCAAGATTTGTGGTAACTATTGTCTTAACAAGGGCAGGGTTTTCGGGCATTGTTCCCGTGGCAGCCCTCTCTCTTAAGATATATTCGGCTATGAGCATTCCCGACATATTTCCGGTGAAAGGAATGTACTCGCCCGATTTTGAATCCTTGGCATAGATTCCCAGCCTGTCCGCATCGGGATCTGTTGCAAGAACGATATCCGCATCCTTCTCCTTAGCAAGCTTAAGGGCAAGCTCGAAGGCCTTGGGATCTTCGGGATTGGGATACTCAAGTGTGGTAAAGTCGGGATCCGGAAGTTCCTGCTCGGGAACCACGTATACCTGCTTGAAGCCAAGTTCCGACAGTATCCTTCTTACAGGCAGGTTACCTGTTCCGTGGAAGGGTGTATAAACGATCTTGATATCATCGGCCATGGCCTTTATCACTTCGGGATGGATGATCTGTTTCTTCAGCTCTTCCATGTAAGGATCGTCTATATCCTTATCTATTGCAACATAAAGACCCTTGGCAACAGCTTGAGCCTTGTCCATTGTCTTAACTTCGTTATAGTCCGTAACCGCCTTAACCTCATTTATTATATCAACATCCCTGGGTGAGGTGATCTGCGCACCATCCTCCCAGTAAGCCTTGTAGCCGTTGTACTCCGGCGGATTGTGGGAAGCCGTTACCATGACGCCTGCCGTACAGCCAAGCTTGCGGACCGCATATGAAAGCTCGGGTGTGGGACGCAGAGAAGTAAATACATATGCCTTTATCCCGTTTGCGTTAAGGCAGAGGGCTGTCTCATCCGCAAATTCGGGAGACATCCTCCTTGAATCGTATGAAATGGCAACACCCTTGGACTGGGCACCCTGCTTTATGATATAGTTGGCAAGTCCCTGGGTTGCCCTTCTTACAGTGTAGATGTTCATCCTGTTTGTTCCTGCACCTATAACGCCGCGAAGACCGCCCGTTCCAAACTCCAGATCCTTATAGAACCTGTCCTCGATCTCGGCCTCGTTGCCCTCTATGGCTTTAAGCTCGGCCTTGGTTGCGTCATCAAAGTACGCATCCTCACTCCAGTATTTGTACTGATCCTTGTAACCCATTCTCTTACCTCCTATCTTATGTTTAATTTTATTCTACCATCGGTTTAGGGTCACCCCTTAAAACGAAGTTTGAGTAATCCAATGAAAAATTGGGGTTAAAATAGGGATCCCCCTTCTCTAGCTCTTCCTTCCAGATTGACTTAAACAATTCGCATTCCCTGTTATACCGCTCGGCCTTATCCTTATCCGCGGCCTCGGTCACATCACTACCCCTTGACCGCGATTCGTAATGGAACAGCTCGGCAAAGGGAGTAAAGACATTCAGCAGCCCCTTCTTCCGAAGCTTTAAGCAGTAATCCACATCATTTAATGCAACGGCAAGGTCCTCGTTAAGTCCCCCGACCGAATCAAAATCACTCTTTTTAGTCATGAGACATGCCCCGGTCACGGCCGATACGTTCTGGGCATAGCACAAACGGCCCATATATCCCAAATTCTCCTTGTTCATTCCATAATGGGAATGACCTGCCGTCCTGTGAGCACCGAGTCCCAGCACGATTCCGGCATGCTGGATGGAATAGTCTTCATAATACAGCATGCATCCTACCGCACCGACATCGGACCTCTGGGCATACATGAGCATCTCCTCAAGCCAGGTCCTCGTGATCACTTCGGTATCATTGTTAAGAAGTACGAGATATTCTCCCCGGGCAAAAGATGCTCCGAAATTATTGATCTTGGAATAATTAAACCCTCCGTCTCCTTTATATTCTACAACCTTTATCGCGGGATGTTTACTTAGGGACCCGTAATAACCGAAGGTCTCTTTTTCCGTACTGTTATTCTCTATTACGATGATCTCGTAATTCTCGTATGATGTCTTATCGATTATCGATACGTCATCAAACGAGAATTACGAGATCATCGTCATTGTGATTAACAGTAGGGAAAAAGAGACCTGAGGTTATTACGGGTCCATCAGTAAACCTCCC